>NZ_FOTL01000002.1 GCF_900114585.1 Methanobrevibacter olleyae
ACTTGCGTAAATTTTTTTAGATTTTTCACAAGTCGATAAATTTAAATGCTTTAACCAATATAATATATTTAGTGTCTTTATTATCAAATTTAATACTATGTTTCATGTTAATTCACTAAATAAATATATGTTTAACATAGTATTTAAATTTAACGATTGTAAAGGCACTTTTTACGTTAATAACGTTCATAAAATTTGTATTTTTACTATGGAAAATCATAGAGTATTGAAAACATAGAAAATAAGAACAAAAAATGCTCTAATTTTTAGAAAAAATCTAGGACCCTAAATAAATTTAAAAATTACAAAAAAGTTCATAAATAAAAAAAATCAGCACAATTTTAAAAATTACAAAAAAGTTCATAAATAAAAAAAATCAGCATAATTTTAAAATCTACTAACTCCGTTTAATTTTTAGAATTTATAGTAATATTCTTATACTTTATCAGCTTTTTAATATGAAGATCTGCCCAAATCATCGTTATTGTATTTACCAGCAATTCACCAAGGATTATTCCCCACCAAGCTCCATATTCTCCATAATCTAAAACAACAGCTAAAAGTATAGCAAAGCCAAGAGTAAATACAGTTTCTCTTAAAATTGTCTGAAACATAGCAGTTATACCATTACCAGTTCCCTGAAAAACAAATGTAGATGTTGCTCCATATCCCATTGTAGGAAAATAAATAACAATAAGGGATAAAAATGCAATAAGTTGTGGACTTAATCTTGTACTTGTACCAGTGTATGCAAATATTGAAACTATTTGCGGTGCAAATATATAAACTATTAAAGCAGCAATAAAACCGAATAAAATAGCTATCTTCATAGAATATCTATGAGCTACTAAAATCTCTTCATACTTCCTAGCTCCATAATTAGCTCCAACAACGGATATTAAAGCAGTTGCTACTGCAAGCATTGGAGTTGTTGCAATTGTTACCACTCTCCAAGCAGTTGAATAAACTGCTACTGCATCAGTTGTAGCTACCCTAACTAACAAAAGTGAAAATAACGCTGCAAATAAGGCATTGTTTATTAATTCTAAACTTGCAGGCAAACCTACTTTTAAAATATCTATAGTAATACCTTTATTAAATTTATAATTAGATAAAAACGGTTTTAAATAACTGTCTTTTTTTATATAAAACCAATAAAACAATATTAAATTTACAGATAATAAAGAAATTAATGTTGCAATAGCTGCTCCCTTGAGACCTAGATTTAAGGCATAAATGAAAATTGGATCCAAAACAATGTTTAAAATTGAAGAAAACAGCATTGCATACATCGTTCTATTTGCATCACCTTCCCCTCTTAAAATACCATATAAAGAATTAGACAAAATTATCAAAATTGAACCTATAGATAAAATGATTCCATAATCCATTGCATAATTTATTGTAATTCCTGCACCCATTGCAAGAAGGATATCTTTTAAGAATATTAACAAAATAGTTGTAGTAACTATAGAAATGACTATAGTTATTAAAATTGTGTGAATGGCTCCATTATCCGATTTTTCCTTATTTTCTTCACCTATATATCTCGATAAAGCAGATGCAGAACCTGCACCTAAACCATTTCCAATACCTATTAGTGCAATAAAAATCGGACTAACAAAGCCAACCCCTGCTAAAGCATCTGCACCTAAACCAGAGACCCAAATAGCATCTATAACACCATAGAGACTTGTGATAAATAATGAAATTATTAATGGAATAGACATTTTCCATAAAGCAATTCTAGGATTACCTAAAATAGAATCTACCCCATCATAGTGTTTTATCTTCTCATCATCCATACTACCACAAAAGTCTTTAAATATTTTTTAATTACTTATGAATATATATTAATCAATATTTATATAAATAACTCTTAATTTAATTTTAATTTTAATTTTATATCTAAAAAAGTTATCTATTAACTATATAAAGTTAAAAATAAAAGATAGATAGAAAAATATTGAATTATGATATATAAATAGACAGAAATAGAAAAAATTAAAAAAATATAATAAAATATAATAAAATAGAAAAAATTAAAAAAATATAATAAAATATAATAAAATAGAAAAAATTAAAAATAGGATAAAATAGAATAAAATAAATATCTTAATTAATAAAATTATATAAAAATTAGTTTTAAAAATTGATGTGATATTATGGATGAAAATAATTATGTAACTTTTAAAAAACAATATGGAAATATTAAACGCCCTAGAACAAAAGAATTATCCATTAATTCAAATGGAGTAAAAATATATGAAAAAGATCAATCTATGATAATCAATATTAGTGTGCCAATTGAAGAATCAAGAGATATTATAAAATACTTTGAAGAATTTAATTTAGGGGAAGATATTCAATTCAATATTAGCAATACTGGAGACTTCAAATATGTTTTTAGAGGAATCTCACCAGTTACTGATAAAGATAGTTATTCCTCATTTTCAATAATTGTTCAAGAGAAGAATCCTAGACCAGACCAAATTCAAGTAGAAGCAGACTGTAATCAAGTTGATGAATATGGAAATCCAATTCATGAATGTATTGGCTGTGGATTACATAGAGAATAAAAATCTGTAAAAATTGGCTGCAGATTAGATAGAGAATAAAAATCTGTAAAAAGATTAAATCATAAAAAAATGAAAACATCTAAAAACCAAATTATAAAAAGAAAAAGCAGAGCTAAATTCAAGCAATCTAATTAAATATCCAATTAATTTTTCAAATAGATATTAATTAAACTATATATTTAATCTATCACTAAATTAATTATTTTATATCTGACATTTATTCTTAAAAATAATTAATATAGTACCCCATATGATAAGACTTATTCCATATTTTAAAAAAAAACTATTTATAAAAAAACTATTTTTAAACTCATAATTAAATTATTTTTTTAAAATTTTTATTTTTATTTAAAACTATTTTTCTTAAAATTTCCATTATTTTTAAATATTTTTATTAAGCTACTTTTCTTAAACTACTTTTTTAAAAAAAAACTAAAAGCCTTAAAATCAAAACAATTTTAAAAATTTTTAAAGACTCCTTTAAAGCAATTGTTTTCCAAAATAAAACAACATAAATCATAGGTCATTATTTCGTATTTTATATAAAAATAACAAAATGATATCAATATTAAAATAAAGTCGTTAAATTGATTTAATTTGATTATAATATTCTAAAAACTTTTTAAAATAGTTAATAATTTATATAAGAAAGATATATAAAAAATTAAAGAATATTAAGTCAAATTAAGGTGAAATGATGATTGATGAAATTTTTAAAAATTACCAAAAGCAAGAAAGGGAAAATTTTAAATTACTGGCCAAAGATTTTGGGATTGATGGAGAATTTCTTTCAACCCCTAATGCAAATCATGATTTAATAGTAATTTTAGATAGTGTGAATCTGTTAAATGAAGAACTTGATTCTTTTAAGGTTATCGATGATTTTTATGAAAAAATTGTGAAAGAAGGAATTTTATTAGGTCTAGGTTTTGGTAAAGCACATATGATAAAAAAAGTTCTAGAGTTAGATATGAATAAAAATGAAATAATTGATACTGATTTAGAAGAATATAAACAGTATTTTCCTAAGTTTGATGTGGTAAAATATGACTTTAAAAAACAATGGGAAAATGGAATAGAAAGAGTTAAAATCTCAAGGCATGAAGAACCTAGCGAACTTGAAATTGAAATAAGCAAACTAGCTTTTATCTCTAAACTAATTGATAAAAACCATAAAGAATTAAAGAAAATGCTCTTTGAAGAATTTTTTAATGAATTTAAAATCGATAGAAAAAAGGCAAAATACAAATTTGAAAAAAGAATTATAATTGATTCTGAAAAGCTAAAGCCTCTAACAAGATCTAGATTTTTTAAAGATAAATATGGAAAATACAAGATTAAGAGAATTATAGAAGACTATTTTGAACTTATGATAGATACAGGTATGGAAATTGGGATAAGGGCAGGATTTAGACTAGTTATTGAAGATATTAAAAAAAACATTATGCCTTATGACCTATTAAAAAACCTATCTGAAACAGAAATAATGATGTATATTCAAAAAGAACACAGCGAATACATCTTTAAAAAACATGCCAAATAAAGCAAATTAAAAGAAAATATCCAAAAAAAACAAACTAGAAAAAATAAACCCAAACAAACTAGAAAAAAATAAAAAATTTCACTTAAAAACAATTAAAAAAGGTGATGATATGAGCTATTTAATAAATGAAATTTATGAACTTTACACAAAGCAATTAGAAATAACCGAACCTATTTTAAAAGACATAGGAGTTGAAGATAGTATAGACAATTACCTTATTGATGTAAATATAGACTTCGAAATGTTACTTGAATCTAATGACTTGATTAAGTATGAACATGACGAGCTTCGAGAAAAAATAAAGCAAGCATACGATGAAATATTTAAAGAAGGAATTTTATTTGGAATAATAGTTGGAAAAATAATTAAGCTAAATAACTGTAGGGCAAATAAAGAAAATTATAGTGAGTATCTAGAAAGAGACTATGATTATTATACAGAGTATAATTTTAAGGTAGACTTCTTTAAAAAGATCATTCCTCCAATAAAAATCAGAAAATCAACTAGAGAAACTAAAGCTAGGCAATTAAACTATAGAAATAAAAAGTATGAAGAAAGAAGAAAAGTCAATGGAATTAATGTAAATTGTGAAGCAGATAAAGAGGGAATATACTCTATTAATGAAGAAATAATTGAATATAAAGAAAGGATTAGAAAAATTGGAATAAATAAATTTTTAGATAAAGAAAAAATAAGCGAAGAGTTAAAAGATAAATACTTCAATATAAATGATAAATTGTTTGAAAAATTATTTCATACTTTAGAGGTCAGCTTGAATAATGCTGAAAGGGCATGCCAAAACTATTATCGTTTTGATACTTTTACAGCACATGATATGTTCGTATCTGATTTATTTGCAAATCTTGAAGGAGAATTTGAAGCAAATGAACTAGTAAGCATATATTTAAAATATGTTTTCTTTAAGGGAGTTGATATTGGAATACTAAATGGAAAGATGTTTTTCATATATGATATCCAAAAGGGATTCTTAAATTATTATGAAATTCAGAATATGAACTCTAATGAAAAAACTAAGTACTTAATTAAAGAATTATTTGATTGAATTTATAGTACAAAATCCATAAGCCTAATAATTATCTAATTTTAATTTTACCTTAATCTATTATAGTCCAAATTATCAAAAAAACTTATCATCAAGCTAATTTAGCACCAAAATTTATAGAAAAATAAGATTTTGATTTTTCACTGCTTAATTGATTTGTATTATTACTGGTATCATTAGATATCTAAATAATAAAAGCTACATTTTTTAATTGAGTTGTATTAGTGTAATCAGATATCTAAATAATAAATATTACATTTTATAGCCAGTTCCAATAAACTGTGCAATATCTCTACCGGTATCATCTGAAATATCAACATTAATTACAGAAGTTGTTTTTCCATTTTTACGATAGTAAGCCTTTGCTATAAGCTTTTCTCCTTTTGAAGCACTTAAATAATTTATGCTAACTTGAAGGCCAACTGTTGGCCTATGTAATTGATTAGATAAAACTGCAAAAGCAAAGTCACCAAGTGTGAAAATCGCGCCACCCATCACAGCACCATAAGCATTTCTAAAATCATCACAAAGTTCTAAACTACAAACACAAGAATCTTCTTTAAGCTCATCTAGATGAACTCCAATATTTGTTGCAAACTTATCTCCTTTAAAAAATTCTCTTGCCTCTTCAATTGATTCAAAAGTTGCCAAATAATCACCTTTACATTATTATTCATCAGTTTTGACTTTTCTAATAAATTTAGCTGGAACTCCAGCTACGATTGAATTTTCTCCAACGTCTTTTGTAACAACTGCTCCAGCAGCAATGATTGCACCATCACCTATTGTAACTCCAGGTAAAATTGTTGCATTAGAGCCAATCCAAACTTTATCGCCAATATTTATTGGAGCAGCAATCAAATTAGCTCTTTTTTCTGGATTTTCATCATGGTTTAAAGTAGCCATAACTACATTATGACCAATTAATGCATCATCTCCAATTGTGATTCCTCCTTGATCTTGGAATTTACATCCTGCATTAATAAAAACATTTTTACCTAGATGAATATTCTTTCCAAAATCTGTAAAAAATGGAGTGAAAACTCTAAATTCATCATCTAGCTCTTGATTAATCAATTCAGAAAACAATTCTCTTCTCTTGTCAAAATCATGATATTTATAATTTAATTCACAAGTAATTTCTTGAGCTTTTTTACTATAATAATTACAAGCATCTAAAGCTTCTTCATCCATAATTAATACATCACCAGCATTAAAAATATCTAGTAAATCATTTAGTTCTAACATAATAATAAGTTGATTTTAACTAAATATAAATATTTATAAAAAAATGATATAATAAAAAAGATTTAAGAAATAGTTAAAATTAATAAAATATGATAAAAAAAGATATTTAATATAATATAAAAAATGAAAATAAAAATAAAAAAGAAAAGGAAGAATAGATTTAAATCTATACAATTCCTTGAGCATTCATTGCTTCAATAACTTTCTTAAATCCAGCGATGTTTGCTCCAACTACATAGTTTTTATCAAAGCCATACTCTTTAGCTGCAGCATCTACATTTAGAAAGATGTTTTCCATAATGCCTTGAAGTTTTGCATCAACTTCTTCAAAGGTCCAAGATAATCTTTGGGAGTTTTGAGACATTTCAAGTGCAGAAGTAGCTACTCCTCCAGCATTAGAAGCTTTACCTGGTGCAAATAATACACCATTTTCCTGTAAGTATTCAGTTGCTTCAATAGTAGTAGGCATGTTTGCACCTTCAGCTACAGCAATAACACCATTTTCAACTAAAGCTTTTGCATCTTCTAGTTGTAATTCATTTTGAGTAGCACATGGGAATGCAAGGTCAGCTTTTACAGTCCATACACCTTTACCATCATGGTATTCAGCAGATGGCCGTGCTTCAGCATAAGCAGTTAATCTTTCACGTTTTACCTCTTTGATTTCTTTTAACAATTCTACATCGATTCCTTCTGGGTCGTAAATCCAACCAGTAGAATCAGAACAGCTTACAGGTTTTGCTCCTAGCTGGATAGCTTTTTCAATAGCATAAATAGCTACATTACCTGAACCGGATACAATAGCGGTTTTACCCTCTAAAGTTTCATCATTAGCTTTTAACATTGCATTAGCAAAGTATAATAAACCATATCCAGTTGCTTCAGTTCTTGCTAGAGATCCCCCAAAGCTTAATCCTTTACCAGTAAGTACACCTTCGTATAATCCTTTAATTCTTTTGTATTGGCCAAATAAATAACCGATTTCTCTACAACCTACACCAATATCTCCAGCAGGAACATCAGTATCAGCACCAATATATTTAGAGAGTTCAGTCATGAAACTTTGACAGAAAGCCATGATTTCCCTATCAGATTTTCCTTTAGGGTCAAAGTTGGATCCTCCTTTACCTCCACCAATTGGAAGGCCTGTTAAGGAGTTTTTAAATATTTGTTCAAACCCTAAGAATTTTATAATACCTACATTTACAGAAGGGTGGAAACGAAGACCTCCTTTGTAAGGTCCAATTGCACCATTAAATTGTACTCTGTAACCAGTGTTTACATGTACTTGTCCGCTGTCATCTACCCAGGGGACTCTAAATTTAAATTGTCTTTCTGGATTAACTAATCTTTCTAAAAGTGCATCTTTTCTGTATTGTTCTTCATTAGCTTCAATTACAACTCTTAAAGACTCTAATACCTCTTTTACAGCTTGATGAAACTCAGGTTCATCAGGGTTTTCTCTAACAATTAAGTCAATTACTTCATCAACATATGACATGATCTATTCTCCATTTTTTAAATAAATTAAAAATTAATAAATTAAAGATTAATTAAAAGTTAATTAAAAATTAATAAGTTAAAGATATTTTTAAATTTAAAAATAATTAATTAAACTAATAATTAATTATTATTGACTAAAAATAGCTAATACAAAATTCAACTATATTTCAACTAACCATACTTAACTACAAAAGACATTAATTATTTTTTTTTTAACTATTTCTAAGCAATAAAAGTAAATATTAGTTTAGATTAACTATTAGTAAAAAAACTATTATTTAAATAAATTCAAATAATATCTTAGGACATTTCAGATAAGGTTTCCATAATTATAATTTAAATCTTAGATATAGTGATGCTATATAAAAGACCTAAGTTATAATGATAGTGGCAAACCTTTTCCGATTTTTGATGCCCAATTATAAATTGAATAATATTCAATATAAAGCTACCTATTTTTAAAAATTTTTCATTTACAATTAAATATTAAAGGTATACAAATTATAATCCTTTAAAAGAAATTTAGAAATAAATAAAATATTGCAAATTAAAAAGCTTAAAAATTAAAATAAAAGCATATAAAACATATATACAAGTCAACTTTAAAGATTGACAAAACAAAAAACTTAATATAAATGAATTACAATAATAAAAAATATAGATACTTTATTAATAAATCACCTAATTTTTTATGGTTAAAAAATTTAAAAAAAAATAAAATTTTTAAAAAGAAAATTTTAAAAAATATAAATAAAAGATCAAATATGTTATTATAAATTTTTCAATATTTATTAATCATAAATAAAAAAATTAAAAAATATTTATTTAATTAGAAAATAATTAAACAATGTTTAAAAAAATAAGTTAAATGATTTTTAAGTAAATATAAATATCTAAAGACTTTACTAATCAGCAACAGTAGGAAAAGAAAGTGCCAACTAAAATTAAACAAAATAATAATAAAAATAATTTTATATTGAACAATAATATAAAAATTATTAATAGAATCTAAACATAGAAAAAGTAAAAATATTTTTAAAATTTTAAAAAAAGCTTAGTTTTCGAACTTATGATATGAAAATTCTAAACTTAGTTTTTGGAGTTATGATATGAAAATTCTAAACTTAGTTTTTGGAGTTATTATATGAAAATTCTAAACTTAGTTTTTGGAGTTATTATATGAAAATTCTAAGCTTAGTTTTTGGAGTTATTATATGAAAATTCTAATATCAAATCTAAAAGGAAAAGAACTTTTAGATATAGCTATGAAAAATAGAATAGATAAATTAATATCTGTTTATACAAATTACAATGAAACAAGCTTACTTGATCAGTACATGACTAAAGAAAACATTAAAATAAGTACTACAAATGCAATTGAAGCTTCAAAACAATTAACAGATATAATAAGGCCTTCTAAAGAAGATAATGAAATCTATGTAGCTACAGATGGAAACTTTTTAGGATCTATCTTAAACTTTGTAGCAAATAAAGAAGGAGTAGATTATATTTACTATTGTTTTAATAATCAAACTATCCAAATGCCTAGATTAAGTATAAATTTATCTAAAACTAAATTAAAAATCCTTAAAACACTTGCAGAGTCAGAACAAACTGCAATATTAATTGGAAAAAATGTTGGAATTTCAAGAGCGATGGTTTATAAACATATTAATATTTTAATGGAAGATGGCTTAGTAGGTCAAACCAAACAATATGAAAAATATTACCTAACAAACGCAGGTAAAATGGTGATAATTTAAAAATAGTATTTTTATAAATAAAATAAATTAAAAAAAATTATTGAACATAAAAGAGAAAAATTCTGCCACCTTCTATTTTCAAATACTCTCCCTCATTTACTAAAACATAAACAATAGAGCCTTTATAAGAAGTTGAATCATTGCTAATAATACTATCCAATTCCATCGAAGAGTCAGAATATCTTATAACAGACCCTCCAAAATTAGAGGTTTGTATGAATCTATATTCCCCTGGAGGTAAATCAGAACCTATTTTATAAGTTCCTTCATCCCACACTTTAGTAACCTCTGTACTATTTGAACCAATTTCACCAGTTATGGTAGAGGTATTTTTATATGGGAAAAAGCTCCCAATGACCATAGCAATGATGATAATTCCAATACAAGAAATTACTACCACGGAAAGTAGTTTTTTTCTTCTACTCCATTTTCTCAAATCATCTATAAAACTCATTTTAAATCTCCCCAATAATTTTAATATAAATTAAGTGTCTTAAAGATTTTATTTAACATTCCTAATTCTAAAGCTTCAATTAAACCTATGAAAAATCTTAGCTTATTGTAAACCTATGAGAAACCTTAGCTTATTTACTTTCTCTATACTCATATATGTGTTAATCCATCAATAACTCTTGAAATTAATAGTATTGTTGCAAAAATTAATAAATTGACATTATAGTTTAGAAAAAATAATATGCATATGTAGAATATGATATTTAATTTAATCTAATATAAATATTTAGTATTTAAAATATGATTATTTAGTAAAATAAGAAAAATATTAGGGAAAACTTAAGAAAATTTTATATAATTTATAAACATATTAAATTATAGAAATTAACTAAATTTTAAAAAAAAGGAATTATCTTATGAACTCCTCAAACAAGACACAAAATCTAAGTCCAATTGAAGAAATTAAAAAAGAGTACTTAGAAAAAATAGATTATTTGGGAAATAGAAGAAGTAAATACGCTCTTTATAAAAAGTTTTCTAAAAAATACAATATCAATAAAAGAATTTTTCTCTACATTCTTAACGAAGCACATGAAGATGTAGGAAGCCCCAAAAGATATGAACTAAAACAAAATAAAATTAAAAGATAATTTTTTTTTAAAAAAAAATACACCACATCACAAAATAAAGGAAAGATTTATAAGCTTTAACAACATAATATAATACGATGTGTATAAACTTACATATCATATGATAAATAAATTTTATAATCTCCAATAAAAATAATTTATTAATCATATTAATTTAAGAGGGTATTTAAATCTATTATCTTTTATAAAAAAGTCCTATATAAATTACCTTAAAAATTGTTATTTATACCTAGTATAAATAATACACTATTACAAATTACCTAAATACTATAAATACTTATTAATTTTTATAGAAGTATAATAATAAATATCCTCTTATTTTATAGCTAGTTTTTTTAATATTTTTAAGAAATTTTTTAAACATATTAAAAATAAGAAATTAATTTAATAGACTAAAAATAAATATTTTTAAAATTTATTGAATGAATATATTATTTTTTATATAAAATTAAAAATTTTTAAAATTGAATAATATATTAAAATAATTCAATGAAATATGAAAATATTTATAAATAAAAAGAATAAAAATAAATATGGGATTAATATCCATTAGGAGATGAAGAATATTATAAATTTTTTTATAATACTTTTCATATAAAGAACATAGTAAAAAGGAATTTTTATGATTTATATTTTAAAAAAATAAATTTTAAAAATTTTTTAAAAGATTAGAAACTAACAAACAACTACTATGTTCTTTCTAATTTTTTTCTATTTTTGCATTTTTATAATATACTTTAAGCCAACTTTTAATAATTTCTCTTTTTAAAATTAATTTATATATTAACGAATAATTATATTGAAAAACAAATTAAAATGAAATAAATTAAAATGAAGTGAAAAAATAAGCTAAATGAAATAGATTAAATGAAATAAATTAAAATGAAGTGAAAAAATAAGCTAAATGAAATAGATTAAATGAAATAAAGAAAAAATACTTAATTATATATCATCCAAAATCTCTTTTGGAGCTCCAGCTAGCTCTACCAAATATTCTGCTTCAACAATATGCAATTTAGAAGGAATTACAATACAGTGAAGAGGACCGCCAAAATCAAAATCTATTAAGTCTTTAATGTATCCTGCCTTTAGAAGATTATCTTTAGAGCCAACTCTTGCAATGCCAATAGCTAAAGTCTCTTCGTCGATAAGTCCAACTCTATCAAGATTATCATTAATAGTCATTAAATTCTCTAAGCCCTCATTAACAGTCATATATTTATCTTTGTGAGCTTGAATATCTAAAAGGACTAAAGTATGCATATCCATTTTTAAATTATCTTCAATAGAGATATAAGGAGATTTAGGAAAATAATCATATTCTAAATCTGGAAATGGAATAGTTGTTACTTTACCAAATTTATAAGCTTGAAGACCAGAAATAGCTGGTGCTGAAGATAAAATAGAAGATCCATGAATTATTTCAAAATCAATACCCTCTCTTGCACATTCAACTAAAAAATCAGAATGGGTTGTAGCAATTAAAGGATCCCCACCAGTAATTAATGCAACATCCATAGCCTTTGCCTCTTTTAAAAATATTGATTCCTCTTCAACTTGAGTTCTATCCAGTACGATAATTTCTTTTCCAATGATCTCTTCAATAGCTTCAAAATTAGAGCCAAATAAACGAGAGGTGAAAAATTCTGCATAAACTTTATCTACATTTTTTAATGCTTCTACACCTTTTAGAGATATGTCTTTTTCATCAAATAATCCTAAACCAACTAAATAAAACATAAAATCACTTAAATAATTAAATTTTTGATATCGTTGAATAAAATAAGAAAAAATAGATTAATAAAAAAAAGGGTGCTTAATAACACAGGCCCACCATAAACCTGCTATAAACGTTAAAAAGCATCCCTTTTTACACCATACATCACCACTTTATTTTAAAAAAAAGCGTAGCTGTTTAAATAAACAGCTAATAATATTTTATACATTACTAATATTTAAATTTAATCATACTTGAATAACTTACTAAATAAAAGAATTTTAATAGCTAAGGTAAAAAAATAATAAAAAACAATGTTAAAAATATTAAAAAAGAAAAAAATTCTAAAATATTAAAAAACTTAAAGAGATTTACCTAATTCATAAGCTTCATTAGGATAATTAGAATTAAGAATATCCGGTTTTAAATAGCAGAAAGTAGCTAATATTTTACCACAATCTTCAAAACCTAAATAGCGAACTATATTATCATAATTCAATTCAAGTGCAGACATTGTCCAATCATTGCCATCTGCAGCAGTTGCAAGTAGTGCAGACTTCTTAGTAGATTCCATGATTTCATAATTAATTGAATAAAATCTATCAATAACAGTTTTAATTTGAGCAGACAGGCCAAAATAATACAATGGACTTACAAAAACAATCATATCTGATAATATGATTTTATCATAAATTTTATCCATCGAATCTGAATAAATACATTTTCCGCCATGATGACGGCAAGAATCACATCCTCTACATGGAGAAACATCCTCAAAAGCAGAATCAAATCTATAAACCCTATGTCCTGCCTCTTCTGCACCTCTAATAAATTCACATGCTAAAACATTTGAAGTTCCATCTCTATGCTGACTACCTGTAATCATTAAAATTTCCATTAAAAATCCTCCAAAATAATTATAAATCAGCTATTTTACTAGATAAATAAACTGTTTAAAATAATAAACCATAATCAACCACTATTTCCAACAACTCCATAATTTAATCCACAATCAACCACTATTTCCAACAACCCCATAATTTAATCCACAATCAACCACTATTTCCAACAACCCCATAATTTAATCCACAATCAACCACTATTTCCAACAGCTCTATAATTCATCCATTTTCCACTAAAGTATCTATAAACATAGAATCCGGCTCTTACATACCAATCTATAAACATTGCAATCCATGTTCCAAATACTCCAATCCCTAAAAAATCTGCAATAAGATAAGATAAAAAGATTCTGCAAATAAACATCACAGATAAACTTACCATCATTGGCCATTTTGCATCTCCTGCTCCCCTAAATGTAGTTGGCAAGGTAAAAGAAATTGGCCAAATAATAATTGCAAAAATACCATGCCAAATAACCATTTGGGAAGTTAAACTAGCAGTTAGTGGAGATAGATTATATAGCTGCAATATAAATGGAAGAATAGAGAATATGATTAAATTAATTATTAAATGAGATAAGAAAACAATGATTAAAATCTTCTTATTATAGAATTTAGCTTGTTCATAGTCATTATTTCCAACACAGCGTGAAATAACTGCAGTTAATCCAAGATTTATTGCAAAGCCAGGTAAAACTGAAAATATGCCAATTGCATATCCAACAGAATTTGCAGCAATAGCCACTGTTCCAAATGTAGAAACCAAACTTAAAACTAAAATTCTACCTAATTGAAAAAGCCCATTTTCAACTCCATAAGGAACTCCGACATTTAAAACTTTCCTAAGTAATCTCCAATCGAATTTATGTTTTAAAGTCTTTTTAATATGCAATTCATATCTATCTTGAAGTAGAAAGTAAATCATTACAAATGCAGAAATAGCTCTTGCAATAACTGTAGGAATAGCTACACCTTCAACTCCAAAGCCAAATACAAAAAGTAAAATAGCATTTCCAATAATGTTTAAAATATCACAAAGAAACATTATTAACATGGGAAGCTTGGCATTAGCCATTGTTCTAAATATAGCTGCTCCAGAATTATAAATAGCTATAAATGGAATTGAAATAGCCATATAACTTAAATAAATATCTGAAGTGTTAAATACATCTTGATCTATTTGGCCAAACAATAAGTTAATTAAAAATGATTTTGCAAATAAAACACAAATAGCCATTATAATTGCTAAAATAGCTGTAAACCATACTAATTGATTTGATGCCTCACATGCATTTTCTCTTTCGTTATTTCCCAAGTACTGACCAGCTATTACAGCACCACCTGTAGCTAGTGCAGCAAAACTGAAAATAAGTAGTTGAACTAAAAAGTCAACTAAAGAAACCCCTGAGATTGCAACTTCACCAAGGGATGCAACCATCATTGAATCAGCAAGACCTAGAAAAAATTCTAATGTTTGTTCAATTAAAAGCGGAATAAACAAAGCCCATAAAAGTTTATTTGTAAAAAAATATCCTCTTTCATTAACTCTTTTATCACTTAAAATATCAAAGAAACCTCTAACAACATTCATATAATCAAATATTCTGTCAATAATTAATCGTCGGTAAATCCATATACTTCTATTTCAAAGGTTTTAGCTATTTCTGGCATTAAGCTTGCAATGTCAATCTGTTGAGGGCATTCTTTCATACATGCCTCACAGCCAGTACAATCAGAAGCTATACCTACACCTTCTAAAACTGAATAATTTCTATAAGCATTTCCTACAGCAGTGAATAAGCCATTACGTCCCTCAATCATTTCATTATTATATAAATCAAATAACTTAGGAATATTAATATTAGAAGGACAAGAATTCATACAATAATTACATTTGGTACATGGTACAGTAATATTACTATTAATTATAGCTGTAACTTCCTCAATGATTTCATGTTCTGCTTCATTAAGTGGTTTATAATCATCCATAAATCTAATATTTTCTTCAATCTGTTCTAAGCTACTTGCACCAGATAAAACCATAAACACTCCATCAATTTCTGCAACATAACGTAAAGCCCAAGAAACTGGAGATTCACTAGAATTATATCCTTTCATGATTTTTTCTGCCTCTTCCGGAATATCTACTAAAAAACCACCCTTTAATGGTTCCATAACAATAATTGGCAAGGCATGTTTCTTTGCTACTTCTACACATTTTCTTGATTCAACACCTTCATTTTCCCAATCAAGATAATTAATTTGTAATTGCACAAATTCCATCTCAGGATGTTCATTTAAAATATTATCTAAAAATTCAGCATTTGCATGGGTAGAAAGACCTAATTTTTTAATTTTTCCTTCAGATTTTTTCTCCTTTGCAAAGCTAAATGTATCTACATACTTCCATCCAGCTTCAGAAAAGCCACTAACATTATGTATCATGTAATAATCAAAATAATCTACTCCACAACGTTCTAATTGCTCATTAAATATTGGTTCTACTTGAGATTCATCACTAATAAGAAATGTTGGCATCTTATCTGCAATTAAGAATGAATCACGAGGATAACGTTTTACAACTCCTTCCCTTAATGCAATTTCACTTTCCCCATCATGATATGCATAAGCTGTATCAAAATAATTAAATCCATGCTCCATAAAAATATCTACCATTTTATTTACTTGTTCTTGGTCCACACTAGATAAATCATTCTCATCTAAAAGTGGCAATCTCATCATTCCAAATCCCATATTTTTCATAATTAATCTCCTTAATGCAATAAAATAATTTAATATAATTTAATCTTAGGGGGCTTGAATTTTTTCATAAAAAAATTCCTTTGAATTTTCCATATTTTTATTCATTCTAGCAATCATTGAAAAATTCCTTTGAATTTTCCGTATTTTTATTCATCCTCCTAAAAAGTTAGTTTTATTTCTAAAAATACAATTGTATTTTTAGTTATATAAAAAAATAAGTATTTATTATTATTAAATTTAAATAATACGCTTTATAAATATACTATTGCTGATAATAATGAAGCATAGATTAAATTTAGATACCAGAAACTCAAATGATATTTTGTTAAAAGAAATATTTAAAATTATGGATTCTATAAAAATCCAAAAAAGAGCTCCATAAATTCTTTAATATTTCAAAAATTTATCTGCAAATTCCGTTTTATAAAATTTTTTCATAAAAATAAACTCTAAAAACTTTTAAAACCTTTAAATAGAATTTTAAGCATGGGCTTAAAGGAGCAATCTATTATCACAAGGATTTTACTCAAAGACATCCATACAACAATTATCAAAAAAACTCAAATCCTAAGGCCCTATAAACATTACTTTTTACAGTTAATCTTTATACTTAATATATAAATAAAAGTAATTTAAGTAATACTTATTACTTTTTAGATTAAAATAAGTCATTTGTATTACTTTTTTTAGAAATATTTTTATATATTGGAAAATAATTATTAAATGTAAAGAATTAATATAGTATTTTTTTATTAAAAGTGTTAGTTTTAGTATTTTTAATTTTAATTTTTACAATTTAGAATATTTTTTAAAAAAAAATAGTTTAATGGATAAATTGGATTTTTCTACTAAACAGCTTAGTTATGGTTATGATACTGAAATTAAAGTTAGAAATTTTTTATTTTCTCAAATAATAATGGAATATGCTTATGGATATATTCCATCTATCATAAAGATATTAAAGATTTAAATAAATATTATAGATTTAAATAAATATTATATTGATTGTAAAGAGAATGATCTATTTTTATATTGAATAAATGTTGTGATATTATGAGTTGCTATAAATATTGGGGTAAAATTGAAGAAATAGCTAACAAGCTTTCTAACTATGGTGATTTAGATAATGAAGGCCTTTCTGCATTAAATGGTACTGATATTGATGAAATAACAAAGATTTTAGATGAAATTGAAGTAATTGCTCATGATAAAGAAATAGATTTTGATTCAGCAAAGCACATTCTTGATGATGAGAAAATGAATAAGGCTTTACAATTGATTCGTAAATTCTATGTTTATATCGGTGCAAGACTTGAGAGGGAAAACGCACTAAAGATATTAGAATCTGATGATCCTAAAGCTGTTTTAGATTCATTCCACTTCTATGATAGATATATTGGACTTATAGAAAATGAAAGACAACTAGCTAATTTTAATAAAAATAAAACCTTTGTATTTTTAGGTAGTGGACCTTTACCATTAACATTAATAATGTTTAATAGGGTTACTGGTTGTAAATGTATAGGTATAGAACAGTTTGAAGAAGTTGCAGATTTATCAAGAAAAGTTTTAAAGCGTTTAGACCTTGATGAAGGCATAGAAATTATCACCGGTGATGAAAAAACTATTGCAGATTTAGACTATGATATTTTAATGATTGCAGCATTTGCAGAACCTAAAGATAGAGTATTTGCTAATGTTTGGGAAATTGTAGATAAGAAAACTCCAGTTCTTTATAGAACATACACCGGTATGAGAGCAATTCTTTACTCTCCAGTAACTGAAAAAGATAGACGAGGATTCCATCAAGAAGTTATGTTACTTCCAAAAGGAAAAACAAACAATACTTCAGTTTTAATAAGGAAGATAAGTTAAAAAGAATTATTTTTAATACCCTCCCCCCTTCTTTTTTTAATTAGCATTTTTTCTATTTTCATAAAGCCACTTTCTTAGTTTATTTTATAAAAATTTATAAATATTAAAAACCATATTAACTATAACAATGTTTTAAAATTATTTTAATTAATTAATCTTTGATTAAATTAATAGAGAGGGGATTATTATGGATTTAGATTCTAAAGAAGTTGTAGCAAAAATAGAAGAATTTAGAAAAACTAAAAGTTGTTCACAGGCAACTCTTATGGGTATTTGTGCTGTTGCAGGATTACCTACTGAAGAATTAGCTCTTTTAGCTAAAGGTTTCTCTGGAGGTATAGGTGGAACTTTTTCAGAAGGTACTTGTGGCGCTGTAACCGGTGCAGTTATGGCTTTAGGCCTTTTAGGTGAAGATGAAAATAAAATCATTTCCGCTTCCAAAAGATTATTTGATGAGTTTAAAGATGAATATGGTTCTGTAACTTGCGGTTATATTTCAAAAGATGGAGACGATAAATCCCCTTGTGTTGAAGTATGCCTCTATACAGGTGATAAAGTCTGTAAATATCTAAAAGAGTAATGTTCACTATTTTTTAACTTTTAAGTAATATTTCAAGTTTAAATGAATTTAAAGTATTTTTATAATATTACATTTAATATAGAGCAACTTAAAAATTTTCAATTTATGCCCAATTTCAATAGAAAAAGGATTTCAACAAAGAGAAAATAATAACCCAAAATAATAAATTAAAGTAATTCTAAAAAATCATTAATTTTTATACAACATTTGTTTATTGTATTCTTTTTCTAATTCCAATTGTCTTATTTTTCTATCATACTCTGCTTCTTCAGCTTCTTTAAATTCCATTAAGCCACTAACTAGAATATCAATTTTTCTCTGGCAATCACCCATTGCTTTTTCCTTTTGAATTTTTAAAGATTCTATTTCATTATCAATCTCCATAATTCTTAATTCACTTAGAGGAGTAAAGCCTAAACCTAAAGCCTCATCAAGAGCATGATCTAATAAATCTTGTAACTTTAATCCTTTAGACTTTGCTAAGTCCTTTTTCTCTTTATTTATCTTTACACTTGTAGTCTCATTAAAGCAACCCATAACCTTCACCTAGATAGAATTTTTTAAAAATTAAATAAAAAAACTTCCCCCAGAATATCTGAAAGAAATCAAATAAATATATTATATAATTTTAAATTTTATATATATAAAATTAATTAAATAACCAATATATATGATAAGATAATATAAAAATAATAAAAATTAAATATTTAATCAAAAAAGAACAACTAAAAAAATAAAAAGGCAATTTTTTAAAATAGAAAAAGAAAAACCAGTTTTTAAAATAGAAAAACAAAAAATGCTAGAAATAGAAAAACAAAAAATGCTAGAAATAGAAAAACAAAAAAATCAAAACAAAAAACTATTGTTTTAAATGAAATGTTGATTAATTAAATCAAATTATATGAAATAAATATAAGAATTATCCTCCATGAAACTAATTAAATTAAAGATACTATGCTAACTATAAAAATTCCAGTGCAAAATATAGAAGCAACAAGACAAATTTTACTAAAATATAAAATCATTGATTTTGATTACAAAATTAAAATAGAGAACGGTTTCGGACATATCCCTATCAAATATGAAAACAAGGACGATACACTTTCCAATATAATCGAAGAGATAAAAAAAGAGTTAATTCAAGAAAATAATAAATTTACAATTGAAACTGTATATTTAGATGAAGAAAATGACTTAGAGATTGTTAAACGTTATCCTAGAAGTATAAGTGAAGTTCTTAAAGATAAACTTAATGAAGAAGAAATTGAAAATCTAAAAAAATCATTTGATATCATTGGAGATATTGTAATTGTAGAAATTCCAGAAAATCTTGAAGGTCATAAAAAAGAAATCGGTGAAGCAACACTTCAATTTACAAGGCGAAAAACAGTTTATATGAAAAAAAGTGCAGTTGAAGGACTAATAAGAACAAGACAACTTGAATTAATTGCAGGTGAGGACAATCCTATAACAATTCATAAAGAACATGGCACTAGATTAAAATTAGATCTTAGAAATGTTTACTTCTCACCAAGATTAGCTACTGAAAGGAAAAGAGTTCAAGAAGCTGCAAACGACGGTGAAGAAATATTAGACATGTTTGCAGGTATTGGGCCATTTCCTATTGTAATAGCTCATGAAAAGAATGTTAATATAACTGCAGTAGATATCAATGAAACAGCAATAAAATACTTAAAAGAGAACATTGAATTAAATAAACTAAAAAATGGTGTTCACATTACTGCAATATGTGGAGATATAAATGAAGTTGCAGTAAATGAATTAAAGGGTAAAAAATTCGATAGGCTTCTTATGAATCTTCCAGGCTTAGCACCAGAGTTTTTAGATTTAGCAGTTTCATTATGTAAAGATGGTGGAGTTATTCATTATTATGAATTTTCAGATGGATTTTCACAAGGAATAGAAAGAGCTCAAATTGCTTGTGAAAAGCAAAATAAAGAAGTTGAGATTTTAAATACTCGGAAAGTTAAATCATCAAGTCCTGGAATGTGGCATGTAGCTATTGATTGTAAAGTAAGTGATAAAAAATAAATATCTTTAAGAAAAATAGGATTCATTAAAAAAAATGTTAAAAATAATAAAGGATTAAATAAAGAAAAATAGAATTCATTAAAAAAAATGTTAAAAATAATAAAGGATTAAATAAAGAAAAATAGAAAAAATATTAAAGAATCATTTAAAAAAAATTAGTAAAAAATTCAATTTAGAAAAGATCTTTAAATTCTTTTTCTAAATTATTTAAATCTATAACTCCATTTTCAGTAATTACACCAGTTATTAACTCTTTAGGAACTATATCAAATGCAGGATTAATCACTTCAGTTCCCTTAGGGCAAATTCTTACACCACCATAGTAAATTACTTCATTAGGATCTCTCTCTTCAATAACTGTATCAAAAATAGAGATCTCTTTATCAAAAGTACTAAAAGGCGCTGCTACATAAAATGGAATATCAAAATGTTTTGCAGCAAGAGCTACCATAAAAGAACCTATCTTATTTGCAATTCCATCATGAGCTACCCTATCAGCTCCAATAACGACTTTATCAATTTTACCAATAGACATCAAGTATCCACTTGCCACATCTGGAATTAATTTTACAGGAATCCCCTCTTCTTGCATTTCCCATACACTTAAACTTGCACCTTGTCCCCTTGGACGAGTTTCATCACAAATAACTTGAATATCCTTTCCTTGACTAAAAGCAGAACGGAAAACACCTAATGCAGTACCATAATCTACACAAGCAAGTGCACCAGCATTACAATGAGTTAAAACAGTATCACCATCATCGATAAGCTTAGCACCATATTCACCAATAGCTAAATTAGTACTAACATCTTCATGAGCCATTTCTAATGCCTCTTTTAAGATATCATCAGATTCCATAACCCTATCTACTGCCCACATTAAATTAACTGCTGTAGGTCTTGCATTTTTCATTTGGCTTGCTACCTTTTCCATATCTTCTCCTGCTATTTGAGCAAGTGCCATACCAAAAGCAGCTGAAACCCCAATTGCAGGAGCTCCACGAACAATCATATCTTTAATAGCTCTAATAACATCTTGGTAAGTACTGCAATAAACATAAGTTAATTCATCAGGTAATTTAGTTTGATCTATAAGTTTTAATTTATTATCTTCCCATTCTAAAGTTCTCATAACAATCACAATAATAATTTAATAAAGACAATTGAATTTAAAATTAAATAAAATACAATAAAATATTGGTCTTTTTTAAATAAATAGGTTATTATAAAAATTAGTATAGATAAAAAAGTTTAAAAATAAAATAAAAAATAAAGAAATAGCTAAAAAGTAAAATCAAATATAATTTTCCAATAATAGCTAAAAAAAGATAAAAAAAGGACATAAAAAGTCCTTTATAAAGTTTATTCATCAAATTCTTCAAAGGTAATAACAGCTCTACCTTCAACTTTTCCATTTCTTAAGTCATCAAGAGCATCTAGAACTTTACTAAATGGATATTGTTGAGCTTGAACTTTGATTTTTCCAGCTTTTGCTAAGTCCATAATCTCATAAAGGTCAGTGATAGTTCCACCTTGAGTTAATCTTACCATAACACCAGGTTTAACAGTAGTCCAGCTTACAGGGAGTGTTCCTCCACCAAGACCTAAAATGGAAATAAGACCTAATCCTTTGGTAATTTTTGCAGCAAGTTCTAAAGTGTTATCTCTACCTACAAAGTCAAATACAGCATCTACACCTTTACCATCAGTTAATTCCATGATTTTGTCATATGCATTATCATCTAGAACAACTAATTCATCAGCACCATACTCAGTCATTTTAGCCATTTTATCAGCGGATCGGTTAACTACAATAACACGAGCAGAGGTTGTTAAAGCTAAATATTGACAACAGTAGAATCCAAGTCCACCTACACCAATAACTACTGCAGTACCATTATTTGGAATAAATGGTTTTGCAGTTTGTACAGCCCCATATGGAGATAAACCTGCATCAGCTAATGCTACATATACTGTAGGATCAAGGTCCCCTAAAGGTGCAACTTCTCTTGCATCAGCAATCATATATTCTGCCATTCCCCCATCTTCTTTAAGACCACGTGCACTTGCAACTTCACAGAAGTTGTCACGACCTGAAAGACAGTATTGACATTTACCACATGCATGTAATGTGTCTACAATAACATTTTGTCCAACCTCAACAGTATCTACTCCCGGTCCAAGTTTTACAACAGTCCCTGCGTTTTCGTGACCAAAAGTGAATGGTCCTTCAAATGGAACTGTAATAAAGCCTTCATCAATAACTTCAAGGTCAGTTCTGCACATTCCTGCACCTTTCATTTTAATTAAGATTTCTCCAAATTTAGGTTCTGGTATAGGTACATCCTCCAATACAGGAGGTTTTCCTAATTCATTTATTCTCCAAGCTTTCATTGTTCCAGCCATATTTATTCCCCATTTTAATTTTATTCATTAAATGATAATTCAATGAAATTAATAAAAAAAATTCAATAAATAATTTGAAGTATTGATTCTGTTCAACTATTTTTCAAACTGTCGAATATTTATTAGAAAAATTCATTTTAATTTAAACCTATTTAAGCTAAAAAAATTTTATTTATAATATATTAGTTCTATTATTTAATTTTTTTGAATTTTTTTAAAAATTTAATAATTGCATCAAAAATTAAAGAGCACAAATTTTAAAATAAAAATAATTGCATCAAAAATTAAAGAGCACAAATTTTAAAATAAAAATAATTGATTAAAAAATAACAATAAACTAATTAAAAAATGTAAAAAATGAACTATTCTGAAAAACCGAATAGTTAAAAAAAAAGTAAGATAGGAAATAAATAATCCTATTTTTAAATAATAAATATTTAATCACTAAAAGTGAGACTGAGGAGCATTTCCTAAGTGATGGTCTTCGTGTTTTTTACCAGGAATCCCATAAGCATCTGCTCTACATTGAGTACATGCTCTAAATACTGGAAGATATTCTTCTACATCACTACGAGCTTTTTCAATCTCTCCACATCCTGGTTTTGGATAATCAGCCATTTTATTTAATGGAATTAATGGAAGAACATTAACTAAATCTGCACCACATTCCCTTACAGTTTTAGCTATATCGACAATATGTTCATCATTCAAGCCAGGAATAAGAACAATATTAACTTTAACAATTACACCTAAATCAGTGATCTTCTTAATTCCTTCTAATTGATTTTTAGAAAGGATTTTAGCTGCTTCAAGTCCTTTATAAACT
Organism: Methanobrevibacter olleyae; assembly: GCF_900114585.1. Taxonomy (NCBI): domain Archaea; kingdom Methanobacteriati; phylum Methanobacteriota; class Methanobacteria; order Methanobacteriales; family Methanobacteriaceae; genus Methanobrevibacter; species Methanobrevibacter olleyae. The sequence continues at coordinate 23,924 of NZ_FOTL01000002.1, forward strand.
TCACCTTCATAAACAATAAATCCATAAATATCCTTACCAATTTCAGGATCCACCGCATTAACTGTAACGGTTACAGTATTTACACCAAGCTCAGCAATTCTTTCAGCATATTTTGGAAGTAAAAGACCATTTGTACTCATACATTTAATTAAATCTGGTTTTACTTTATTGATCTTCTCAAAGAATTCAAAGGTAGCTTCATTAGCTAATGAATCTCCAGGACCTGCAACACCAACAACAGTAATAGCACTGTCTTCAGTTACATTTACTACATGTTCTACTGCAGCATCTGCATCCATGATAGAACCTGCTACACCTGGCCTATCTTCTTCAGTATTAATGGATCTTATACAGAAATTACATCCAATATTACATTTAGGAGCAATTGGTACATGTACTCTACCTACTTTATCATGTAATTTTTCATTATAACATGGATGTACTTTTGTAATATGTGCAAATTTTGCACCTTTATGACTTCCTCCACATCTTATATCTTTATTAGTCATAGTATTACCTCAATACAATATAATTTTAAAAGCTTTAATAACTTAAAATTTCTCTCCAAATTAGTAAATTAAAACAAATAAAGTTTTAATAACTTAAAATTTCTCTCCAAATTACTAGTTTAAAATAAATTAAAGAAGGCATTTATTTTAAACATTATAAATCTAAAAACTTATTAATTAATCAACAATTCCACACATCAATTAAATTATTTAATTAATAAAAGTTTATTCGTTTATAATTAAACTTATAACCATCGTTATAAACATTATAATATTTAAGTATTTCTATTTACTTCTAAGAAATACGAACAATGATAAAAATTTACGAACAGTTTTAAAAAATCAATAGCTAAACTTTAAAACCTTGAAACATTCATAAAAAAATTAAGAATTTAATATAAAAATATAATAATTAATTTAAACTAAAAAATGAAGTTAATAAAACTAAAGATTAAAAATAAGGTTAAAACTAAAAAGATTTAATCCCAAGTTTTAGGAGCATTTAACTCTACTCAAAAACAAGCTAATCCCAAGTTTTAGGAGTATTTAATTCTACAATATACCCTTCAGCTTTTTCAATCCATTCATCTTTAATTAATTCATCAGTAGCTATAACAGAAATGATATCTCCACGAGAAATATCTTTCATTATTTTAAATCCTTCAGGAACTATCCTAAATACCGCATCATAGATTCTTCTTTTAAGGTTTTTATGAGGATCATCTACAACTAAATTAGACACCTCTTGTTCTCCAGCTAAGTGAATAACATATCTGCTTGGTTGATGAACATTTTCCCTACCATTATTTTCCCAAAGAGTTCTAAGAATATTTGGAAGATATTTTTCATCATCAATTAAAACAACAGTAGTATCTTCTTCTGCATTATAGTTAACATTAGCTACTTCTTTTAAAGTAATGTGCTTAGAAGTTTTTCTCATTTTAATAGCTATAATGAAACAAACCTCATCTGGATTAACATAAGCACGCATATCATCAATAGAAGGTGGTAGGACTAAATCTTGAAAGATCTGTCTAATAATCATATCATAGACTTTTGCCCCTTCTGGATCATTTGATTCAATATACATATAATCACTTCTTTAAAGAGTATAGAAAAAAGCTTAATAGTTCTAAGCTAAAATCTATTCCTGTCTCTTACCCATACCAGATACAAGTAAAGCTGCACCTACAGCACCAATGTGCTGTGAATATTTTGGTACGATAACTTCAATTCCGCCTAAAGTTTCACTTACTGCTTCAACAAGTCCAGAAATTAAACTAGTTCCTCCTACTTGGATTAAAGGTTCACGAATATCAATCTCTTGTAATTGCTGTTCATATACTTGTTCAGATACAGAGTGACATGCAGCAGCTGCTACATCTGCTTTAGAACCACCGGCAGCAAGGGTAGTTACTAAGTCTTGAATACCAAATACAATACAATATGAATTTAACATAGCTCTTCTCCAGTCACCTTGTACTGCAAGTGGACCAAGTTCTGTAATATCTACATCTAATCTACGAGAAGTCATATCTAAGAATCTGCCAGATGCACCTGCACAGATACCTCCCATAGTAAAGTTATCAGGAATACCGTTATTTACAGTAATAACCTTGTTATCCATACCTCCAATATCGAGTACAGTAGCTTCACCTTTTTGACGACCTGCTAGGTATACTGCACCTTTTGCATTTACAGATAACTCTTCTTGGACAAGTTCCGCTCCAAATTCTTGACCCATAGTAAATCTACCATAGCCAGTTGTTCCTATCCCTTCAATATCATCCCATTTGTAACCTGTACCTTCAAATGCTTCTGCAGCTGCAGTTTGTGCAGATTCAACAATATCTTTAGTAGAAGTCCAGCCAGTTCCAATAACCTTATTGTTTTCCATCAAAACAGCTTTTGTAGTAGTAGAACCAGAGTCCAAACCAAGAGTAAGGCCTTCTTGCTTTTCACGAGCAAGAATACTTCTACGTGTTACAGTAGTAGCTAATGCTTCCATACGGATGAATAGCTCATCAGCTTTTGTTCTTTCAGTAAATGAATAAGTGACTACCGGAATACGGGTGTTGTTTTGGATAAAGCGCCTTACTTCATTCCTTACCAATGCTCCCTCAGCACACCTGAAACAAGTAGCAATAAATACTGCATCAGGTTTACATTTACCTTCAACAATAGACATAGCTCTTGCAATCATAAGTTTTAAACTTGAACTTTGAGCAGAAAAACCGAATTTCTCATAAGCTTCATTAATATAATCCAAATCAATTTCAGGAAGGATGATTTCAGCTCCAAATTTAAGAGCTGCCTTTTCAATTTCTTTTTGAATACCACTATACTCAGTACCACAAGAAACCAGTGCAATTTGTACCATTTTATTCTCCTCCCTCTACTTCTTCTTTAGTAGTTTCTTCTAGAATATCATCATCCCCTTCTAGGTCTCCTCCACCGCCAGGTAAAGAGTCTAAGAATTCCATAATTTGATTTACCATAAGCATTGTGCCATCTTCATCAGTAGGATAAACAAGTTCTAAAGTAGGTATATCTTTTTTACGTAAACAGAAAATAGATAATTCATTTGTTCTTGCACATCCTACACAACCAAAACCAAATGGAGCATCATCAACAATAATTGCTGCCTCTGCTGCATCTATAAGAGGTCCAATAATGGACATCCTTCCCCTTACACCAGAAGGCACTTCAATAGCAGCATATTTTAATCCATTAATTGGATCTTCTTCTGTAATATTCATTGGAGGTGAATCAATCTCCGGGTCTTTAATTTTTTGTCTTATTTGTTTTTGAAGAGCTAAAGGAGTGTGGCCTTTTCTCTCAATTAAGTCAGCTAAAACCAATGAATTTGGTGGATAAATAGCTACTTTTACCATAATATCATCCTCATAATTATAATCTAAGAAAGTTTTTTAATTTATTAATTTATTTTAAATTATTTTATTAATCCCATAAACTTCCTTATTCTTTGTCTTCCTCACTTTTTTCCTTTTTTAAAGAGTTTTCTAAAACTTCCCTAAAGTAATCTACAGAAACAGGTTCTTTTTTCTCAATTACAACTTCTCTTGGGTTTTTTAAAGCTTCACCAACATAATCAAGAATTTTAAATTCCTTCTCCATTTGATGGAAACCTTCTCTTGGCCCATATCTATGGCCCCTACATCTTCTTGGGTCACCTGGGGCAAAACCTCTTTCCTTTGTAAAGATTCCATAAGGGTCTAGTTTACGGAGCTCTCTAATAGCTTGCTTAACATATTTATCTTTTCCACTAATCATAGCACCGTAACAAGTCCATTTAACCGTAATAGGCAAGTTTAAAAGGTGTAAGAAGTTTACAACTTCACTTTCACTTACATTTGCTTTTGAACTTAAAATAATCATCCTTGTTGAAACTTCAGGATCCATATCCTCTTTACCTAATTCTGGAGTTATACATAAATTTGCAGTCATCTAATTCCTCCTAAAATACAAGTATTTAAAAATAGTTTATTTATCATCCTCATAAACTTGATAAATATAAAGGGTGCTTCCATCTTTAAGCTTATTTAAACCTTCAATATTACCAACAACTTCACCTACAACATTAGTAGCTGAGAATGGTTCACCGGTAGGTCCAAAATCATCAGTATCCACAGTCCTTATACCAATAAGGCCTAAATTCTTCTTAGACATATTAGTTACCCCTATTTCTCCTGCCTTCATAATGTCGCTTGGAGTATTTTCAGGAATAAGCCCCTTAGATTCATCAGTATTACCATGGAACATAAACATATTCATATCTGGAACTGCAAAGTAAACTTTCAATGTTCCAACTGGTTTTTCTGCAAGACCAGTGATTTTTTCTAAATACCACCTAGTTCTTGGAGCCTTATCAGTAAATTTAACTTTAAGTAACTCATCACTTGAAAGGCCAAAAGTACTAACTTCTTTATTTTCTAATATATTAACAGTATTCTCTGGTTCTTGAGTGACGATAATTGCATCATCATCTTCATTTCCAGTTCTTATATGATTAATACCTAGAGATTGAAGTTTTTCTTCTGCCTCTTTTTGAGTCATCATCATAAGCATGATTATATCAGGACTACTTCTTACAGTAATTAAATCTCCTTTTTTAGCTATATCAAACAATTCCATACCTTGTTTAACAGTTGCTAAATTAGTGTGAGTTTCAGCTCTAACTCTGTCTTCTCTATAAATATAAACTCTACCTTTACCTTTTCCATCATTTCTTAAGGTAACTGTTCCTCTTTTACGTTCTGTAATTTCCTCTTTATCCTTAGTTAAACCAGTTAATTCATAGAACCCTACAAAAGAGTTAGATTCAAAACTAACTTCAATTTTATCATTTCTAATTAATGAGAATAAATGTTCAACAGATTTAGGAGAATTAAAGTTAGGTTCAAAAAGAACATAGGTAAATAGTTGATTTCCCTCTTCTAAAACTTCATCTAAATTGGAACCTCCAGTACTATCTTTAACAGTACTACGCTCAATAATAGGTTCAATAGATAAAATTTCATCATCAGTTAATGAAAATAATGTTTTTCTTCCACCTATAACTCTTGCAAATACTCCACGGTCACTATATTTTGGAACACCATAAACATTAGAGTGATCATCTTTTACAAAAATTATGTGAGTAGCATCATTAGAAAATCCTGATAAACTAATTAAAACTTCATTATCGAAATATGCAAATTCATCATGAGATGGTTCAAAATTAGAACTAACAGGACCAATAGCTACTTCATTAGATGTTTCCCAACGAACATTATTAGAGATAAACTGAGAATAATTTTCTTTGAAAAAATCAGTTAAAGGTTTTGATTTTTCAGAAACTTCTAATTCAATGAGAATACTTCCTTTAGGTGTTTTTATCTTATATTTGAGAATATTACTTTGTATTTCACTTTCTCCTTTAATAAGACAAACAATACTACCTTCACTATAAGGAGCATTTGAAAGCTTTATAGCATCTTTGATAGTAGAGCCTTCAGGAATATCCACATGATCTCCATTAATTTTTATTAGCATAGCTTTGCCTCTTTTTTATAAAATAATAATCATTATTTTGATAAAGCTCTTAATCTAAATTAATTTTTAATTTAAATTAAAAGCATAATCCTTAAAATAAAACTATAATCTTTAAATTAAGACCATAATTCTTAAAATAAAACTATAATCTTTAAATTAAGACCATAATCCTTAAAATAAAACTATAATCTTTAATTAAGATTATAATATAGTTAAAATTTAACTATAATTATAAAATAAAAAATTTAAATCCCATAAAAAATAAAAAAAATCCTCTATTTTATAAATTACATATTATTTATATTATTAATAATATAAAATAGTTTTTAAATTAATTTATAATAATAAAAATTAAGTAAAAATTATTAAAAAGTTTGATAAAAAAGTGAGTAGAAATAAATTAAACAAATTATGGTAAAAATTATAAAAAATAGGACATAATCAATAGAATGATAAAAAATAGAAAATAATGAATAAGATGAATAAAAAAATAGGAAATAAAAAATAATACAAGTAAATTCTAATCATTCATAGAATTTACCTAAGAAATCTTTCATTCTTTTGTTGTCTGATGAGAATACTTCTTCAGGAGTACCTTGTTCTACTATTACTCCTCCATCCATGAAGATAATATCATCAGAGACATTACGGGCAAAGTTCATCTCATGAGTAACAATAACCATTGTCATATGTTCTGCAGCTAAATCCTTAATAACTTGTAAAATCTCACCAGTAAGCTCTGGATCTAGAGCAGAAGTAGGTTCATCAAAGAATAAAATATCTGGATTCATAGCAAGAGCCCGTGCAATAGATACCCTTTGCTGTTGACCCCCAGACAATTCAGATGGATAAGCATCTTCTTTATCTTCCAAATCCATTTTTTTAAGTAAATCCCTTGCATGGGCAAATACTTCTTCTTTATCTCTTTTTTGAACTCTTAAAGGAGCATTAGTAATGTTTTTCATCAAAGAATGATGAGGGAATAGATTAAAGTTCTGGAAGACTAAGCCAAATGTTCCATCAAAATCAATGATTCCGCTATCTTCAGTTTCTAATTTAGTAATACATCTAAGTAATGTAGATTTACCAGATCCTGAAGGTCCAATAATAGATAACACTTCTCCTTTTTCCACATTAAAAGAGATATCTTCTAAAACCACATTATCGCCAAAACTTTTTTTAAGATTTTTAACTTCTAATAAACTCATGATATCTCTCCTATGTGTCATAATAATCTAATCTAGCTTCAAAGTGTTCCATAATAAATGCTACAATACCATTAAAGACATAGTAAAATACACCTGCAATTAACAATGCTGAAATAGATGCTTCAGCTGCTGCAATTTGTTTTGCAACAGTAAACATTTCTGGAATTGCAAGTACAAATGAAAGAGAAGTATCCTTTACAAGGGTAATGACCTCATTAGTTATAGAAGGAAGTACTATTTTTACAACTTGAGGCAAAATAACTATAAAGAATGTCTCCAATCTACTATAACCTAAAACTTGTGCAGCTTCATATTGCCCTTTAGGAATAGATTCAATCCCGCCACGGAAAATCTCTGCAAAGTATGCTGCATAGTTAATAGTAAAAGCAATGATAACTGCAATCATTCTAAATTCACTTGAAAGACTTATGCCAAATATGTAGTATGGTGAAAAGAATACAACAATTAATTGTAACATCAATGGAGTACCTCTCATTATTGAAATATACGCTTTCATTAACCATCTTAATGGTTTAAAACTACTTATTCTTCCTGCTGCCACAAGTAAACCAAGTGGAATAGAGAATAATAAGGTAAGTGAGAATATTTCAATAGAAGTACACATACCCCACATTAATTCTTCAATAATTTTACTTAATAACATCTAACATTCTCCAAAAAATAAAACAGTAAAATTAATAAATTTAAACTAATATTTCTAAATTAATAAATTTAAAATAATATCTTTAAATTAATAAATTTAAACTAATATTTTTAAATTAATAAATTTAAATAAATCATTTAAACTATCATTCAAATAATTTATTTAAGCTTAAAAAAAAACCATTTTAAAAATTAGCTTAATAATAAAAAAAAGTTTATACATAATAGATTATGCATAAACTAAAGTTACCTAATTATTTTGTAATAAGAGAACCTGGAACACCGTAAGTATTGTATTTTTGTGCAATTTTTTCAACTGTTCCGTCTTCAAACATTTCATCTAATGTTTTTTGGACTTGGTCTTTTAATTCATCATTACCCTTTTTGAAACCTACACCATATTGTTCTGAAGAAATTTCTTCATCTAATATTTTGTATTGGTCACTGCCTTTTTGATTGATTTGGTATTGTGCTACACCAATATCAATTGCAACTGCATCACATGCACCAGATTCTAAATCCATAAATGCAGTGTTATAATCAGCAATTTGAGTTAAGGTTTTAAAGGTGTCAGCTAAAGATTTTTGATCTCCTTCAAGAGCTGCTAAAGCAGAGGAGTCTTTTTGGGTTTCTACAATTTTACCTTTTAAATCAGCTAAATTGTTAATACCAGAATCAGTTTTTACAACAACCACTTGTTTGTTGTCAATGTATGGTTTAGACCATGTGTAGTTATTTTCTCTACCGTTAATTGTAAATCCATTCCAAATACAGTCAATAGAGCCAGAGTCTAATTCACTGTCTTTAGCATCCCAATCTATTGGTTGCTTTACTAAAGTCCAATTATTTCTATCACAAACTTCTTGAGCTAAGTCCAAGTCAAATCCAACATATTCCCCATTATCATCTTTGTATCCGTATGGAGGAAATTCTGCATCGAAACCAACAACAAGAGTTTTGTTGTCATTATCAGCAGTTCCATTACCACCTAAGAAGTCTAAGAAACCTGCGCTAGATGCACCGATGACTAAGAATGCTAATAATACAATCCCTATAATAATTCCTATTTTTTTATTCATAGATTACACCAAAAAAATATTTTTAATTTGTAATTATATCATAAATTAGATAAATAAAAAAATCTAATCTATATAGTTATTTAAGAAAATCATATTATATAAAATAGTGTTATTTATTCAAAATAATATAAAAAATTGAGCCAAAAATCCAAGTTAGGAAGAATAAAATTACTAAATAATAAATAATGTTTAAAATTTAATAAATTAGAAAATCAATTAATATTAATAAGAATTATAAAACAATATAATAAAAATTTTTAATAAAAATAGAAATTATAGTAAAAATTGGTTTTATATTATTAAAACAATTAAAAACATTACAAAATTAAAAATTTTAAAAAGCAACACGTCAAATAAAAAGAAAATAACAAAAAAATAGTTAAAGAAAAAACAGCAAAAAAATAACAAAAATAATTAAAGAAAAAACAGCAAAAAAATATTAAAAATAATTAAAGAAAAAATAGTAAAAAAATATTAAAAATAATTAAAGAAAAAAATAGTAAAAAATAAATTATTCATTCATTTTTAAGATAGGGTTTTTATTTTGACTGAATAAAACTGCTTTTTCATCACCATATTCTAAATAAAGTTTTTTCTCTTTAATAATATCCCCAACAACAGCAACATCAAATGAATATGAGCTTAGCTTGTCAATGATTTCTTGGCAGTTTTCTTCTTTAGCAGTCAAGACAAAAGCAGCACCAGGATAAGCTCTAAGCCATTCATCCCATGGAACATCCGGATTTCTTGGAATTGACTCTAAATTTACACAAGCTCCAACACCAGATGCCTCAAGTAGCATTTCTAAAGTACCTAAAGTTCCAGGATTACTAATATCCTTACCTGCTGTCGGCAAGTGAGCTTCAGCAATCTCTTGCATAACTTTTATTTGATCTTGAACTAATTTTTCATCTTTTTCATATGTTGTATCCCAATTTAAAGCAAATTGGGGATGTTGTCTGCCATCAGTATCAATTGCAACAAGTACTTTATCTCCAACATTTGCACCAGCAGATGTAATTAATGAATCCTTGTGAGCAATACCTACAATAGCTACATCTAATGAATTAAATTCAGAATCTGGATGGAGATGTCCCCCAACCATAGGAACATTAAACTTCTTGCATCCATCTACAATGCCTTGAAGCAAATCATCATAGATTTCATCATCTAAAATAGACATCGTATTTACCATAGCTATTGGTTTTCCACCCATAGCAGCAATATCATTAACATTAACAAGTACAGAACAATAACCTGCCCAATAAGGATTTACACTCATCAATTGACCCCAAATCCCATCAGCAGCAAGTAAAATAACTTTATTATTTCCTATATCAATAGCTGAAGCATCATCTCCAAAATCAAGTAGAACTTCACCAGAGATATTATAAACTTCACCTAAAGTTTTTGTAACCTTTTCAATAGAGTTTTTTCTACTAACTCCTACGAATTCTTGAAGTGATTTAACAAGTTCATTAAAATCCATTATTACACCTTTAATTAGACTAGAAAAATTTTAAAAAAATTATAGTTAAGTAAAAAAATAATCTATAAACCCTTTTATTTACTAAAAAAATGATTTTTAAGCCTTTTTATTTACTAAAAAACAATTTTTAAATATTAATTATCTTCATCATGTTCATCTGATTCATCAATAGAATCTTTAAAATCTTCCATATATTCTGCCCATCCATCAAAATCATCTAATTCATCTTCAGATTCAACAGAATTAATAATTTCACCTACATTCTCTTCAATGAAGACTTCCTCAACTGGAGAATCAAAATCATCATTCAAAACTTCTTCTGAAAGCTCATCACAGTCAAAGCCATCAATGAATTCATCATTTAAATAGAATTCATCATTTAAATCATCATTTAAGTCATCATTGAAATTAGGATTATCATCGATAAATTCATTATAAGAACTTACTTCCATATAGTTATGATCTTTCTCAATAAAACTAGGAACAATTTCCTTAACATTTTCAATTAGGCGAGCTTTAAATACATTAAACACAGCAGTTTTAAATTCTTCAACAGACTCTGCCTCTCCGTCAAATGGAATTTCCAAAGTTTGATTAGATAAGAATAATCTTTCATGAATATTATCTCCAACGATATCATCAAAGCCAGAGCTTACTTCAATAATTGTTGATTTTTCATTAACAAAGCCTTTTTCAACAACTTTATCTAAATCCCCATCAGTTATTCCAATAATGGGAATATTAAAACGATACAATATATCAGAAGCAACTAAAGAGGTGTCATCACCTATGGTAATTACTAAGTCAAAATTTTTAAATTTATAAATATCATAAGCTGTATGGTCGACATAAGCTATTTTAAATGAATTCTTATCTTGAGAAATATCATCAGAGTATAAAATGCTTTCAGCATCATTAATTTTTACATCTTCCTTTGACAAAATACGGGGACTTATATCTGAAGACTTTCTAAGTAAACCTGTTTTAACTATAACTCTATTTAAATCAACCCTGCCTAATTTCTCAACACCATGAACTTTAAGAACACCATTGATAATATCTATAATGATTCCATTTTGTGCAATTAAAATAACAGATTCCCCCTCAGAACTTCCTACAACTATACCATTAACAAAAATATTTTCTCCTGGACTTACCCCATGGATTTTACGGTAGGTGTAATTACTAGACTCATCTAAGTCAAAATAGGTTTTCAATATATCTTCAAAAGACTCTTCATCCTCTTTTTCAATATCTTCAGAGAAGTATTTACTTACAATTTCCTCAGGTCTGACTTCATTTAAATTTAAAGAAGCTTTTAGCCTATCAAACAATTCCTCAAAGTTAAATGCAATAGAATCATCCATATCCTTTTTGCCTAAACCTAATAAGCTTCTTTTACTTTCTTTACTACTTGATAATTCTTCATTTAAAACAACATTCCAACTTATTATAGAGGCATCTTCCTCACCAGGCCTTTCAATTTGAATAACAGGTATTCTTGAATCATATAAAGGTTTATGATTAGTAGCTAAGTAATCTTCGTTAGATATGTGTTTAAAATAGTGATTAAAAACTTTATAACCGAAAACCTGACCAGTTTCTGCAGATTTACCATAATTTAATAAGAAAATTACATCAACATTTTCTCTATTAAAAAGATCTAATGATTCACTTGGTAAAAGTTTTAAGGAGATATCAATTGTGTTTTCTAAAGCAGCATCAATTACTGCAGTTCTACCCATTGTCCCACCTAAGCGACAACGGACATTACCAAAATTAGATAAAATATCAATAATCTTAATAGCCCAGCCAGAATCAATAATTCCAGGACCATGTACAACTACACCAATTTCCATATTTTACACCAAATATAGTTTTATAGTTATTTTGAGCAATCAAATAAAAGTAAATAAAAGTAAAGAATTTTTATAGAATTCTTTAAAAAAATAATTTCAATTAATATGTTTTTATTCTTCTTTTAAATACTTTAGATCCGCAGATTTCACAATCCTCAAAGGCATAATCTGCATCAAACTCTTTTTTACATCCTTCACAAGTTTTAACCCAATTATAAACTCCTTTAATTCCTTCTGTAATGATACTGTCATAAGGAATATTTAAGATTTTCAAAACATTTTGCATTGAATAATCATCAGTTAAAACTTTGATTTCTACATTTTCCCCATTTAATAAGTCTAAAGCTAAAGCCAATAATTTTTTATCAGCCTCAGATAAACGTAAGTCATCTCCTGATTCAGAGATTATTTCATTTAACTCTTGAATAAACTCATCCTTTGGCTCTTTAATTATAATTTTTCCTTCTTCAATAGATTGATCTAGCAATATCTTAGATTTTAAGTCTTTAACTTCCTCAGTAATCTCAGAAACTGTAAAGTTAAATTGACTTCTAGGTTCAAAGCCATTTATAAATGCAGAAGCATCTAAGATATAATATAAATTATTCATGATAGATATATTTATATTTTCAATGAATAAACTTAATGATATTAATCTAAGTAATACTCTAAAACAAATATAATATAAAGAACTCATACTGACATCATCTAAAATATGAAAATCTATAAGAATGGAAATTTATAAGAATGAAAATCTATAAGAAAATGTATAAAAAATATATTTAATATAAAGAATATAAATATTAAAAAAAATTGTAGATAATATATTATTCAAAAAAACAAGTTTGAGGTAATTTTATGAAAAGCAAAACTATGGAATTACATAAAAAGAAAGCGCCAATAAAAGTTTCCTGTGGTGTTATAACTCTCAGTGATAGATTTTCCAATGATAAAGAAGGGGAAGAAAAAGATTTGTCTGGAAAATATTTAAAGGAAGAGTTAGCTAAAAAATATGATCTTAATTCTTACACCATCATTCCAGATGAAATAGATACTCTAAAGAATACCATTGAAGAAATGATTGATTCTGGAGTTGAAGTGATTATTACAACTGGGGGAACTGGTCTTGAATCAAGAGATATAACTATTGAAACAATAGAACCTCTTTTTGAAAAAGAAATTAAAGGCTTTGGAGAAATATTTAGAGCAATCTCTTATGAAGAATTAGGTGCAGGATCCCTTTTATCAAGAGCAACAGCAGGTATTTATAGAAAAGCTATGATATTTGCATTGCCAGGTTCACCAGATGCAGTAAAAACCGGTCTTGGAATAATAATTGATGAACTGGGCCATTTAAAAAAGCATGCTAGAAAATAGGCAATGAAAAGAAAAAAAGAAAAAATCAAGAGTATAGAGACCTAGTGATTTTTTAATGACATCGCCAAATAAAAAATAAAAAGAGTAAGTAAGAAAGAAAAAAATAGTTATCTTTTAAAATCAATTATTTGAAAAATTCACTTACTGAAATTAAAGGTTCAAGTACAATTCCTTCATTTGCAAAGGTCTCCATTGCACCTTCTTCCCTATCCACAACAACAAATGCTTTTTTAACTACTCCACCATTATCAACTATTGCATTAATTGCTTTTAATAAAGATCCACCAGTAGTAGTAACATCTTCAACAAGAATTACATTGTCACCTTCATCTAAATCCCCTTCGATTAGTTTAGAGGTCCCATAACCTTTTTTCTCTTTTCTAATCATAAGAAGAGGTTTTTTAGATTCTAATGAAACAGCAGTTGCAATAGGAACAGCACCTAAAGCAGGACCTGCAATTTTATCAATATCTCCATCAACTTTTTCATTGATTAATTTAGCTATTGTAGATAAAATTTCAGGTTCTGTAATAGCTCTTTTCATATTAACATAATAATTGCTTTTCTTACCTGAGGCAAGTGTGAATTCCCCCTGCTCAAAAACCTTATTTTCCTTTAAAATTTCTATTAAGTATTCTTTTGAAACCATTAAACTCATTCCAAGAAATATAAAAAATAAATCGAATTGTTGAATTATGCTTAAAAATTTATTACATTATTGAATTATGCTTAAAATTTTATTCTATTATGCTTAAAAATTTACTAGATTATTGAATTATGCTTAAAATTTTATTCTATTATAATTGGCTTTTTAAATCTTCAATATCTTTTTCCATTTGACTAAATTCTTCATCAAAGACATCTTTTAAAATAACTTTATCCCCAATTTTATCAATCATATCAAAAGGAATCACTAACTCACTTTTACTTATGTTTAACGTTTCTTGAATTCCTCCCTTAGATACAATAATAGATTCAATGATTTCAGCTTCAACATCAACATCTATATCAGCAACTTTTCCCATAACAGTAACGTCATGAGCTAAAACTTCTTTACCAACTAAATCTTTAACTATTCTCATAAAAAGTCTCTCCAAAAATAAGTTTGATAATTATTATTTAAAACTTAGTAAAAGTTTTTATTGATTAATATTGTCTTTATTTAAAACAATTAATAAAATTTTTGTAAAAATTATAAAATAAGAACTTAAAAAAAATAAGAACATCACAAAAATCAATGCATTAAATAAAAATTCAAATTTAAATCCAAACCTGATTATGAATAAGTTTTGGTTGGCATTTGCCAATTATTAGAATATAACTTCCAATTAACATCATTTTAAAACTATAATATAAATCTTTTGGTTAAAATATTAATTAAAATCAATTAAAAAAAAAAAAAAAACTATTTGAAAGAAATAATAAATAAAAAAAGCTTTTATTAAACTATTTAAATGAAATAATAAATAAAAAAAGATTTTTATAGAAAAATAATTAAAATTAATAAAAAATAGATAAAAATATATAAAAAATAAAGAATAAAGAGATATTAATCTTCTTTATTCCAATTTATTGCACCATAAATTACACAAACAAGAGTCATTACAATCATAAGAATATAAACACTCCAGATCCACGGATCTTCTATTCCTAAAACCATCATGATATCACCTATTTACCACCGTTTTTAGAAAGCCCATTAAAAGCCCTTGAAATAACTTTCTCTTCTAATGGTTCTGTAAGTAAGCTAACTACCACTGTAAATATTACAGAAACAGGAATAGCAAATATCATTACATCAATTGAATACCATGGCATTACATTAATTAACATATCTACTCCAAAAATGAACTTACAAATTCCAAGTCCCACTGCAGTTTTCTTATAAACAAAGACAAGTAAGAATAAACTTGTAAGAGTACCAGAAACAAGTCCTGCAATAGCCCCTTCTTTTGTAGTTCTTTTCCAGAATAAAGCCGCACAATAAACTGGTAAAAATGCCGCTGCACATAATCCCATAAATAAAGAGGTACCTAATGCTACAATACCACCAGGTAAAGCTAAACCAATAATCAATGATAAAATTACAGCTATTAAAATACCTAATTGACTAACTGAAATAAATCCAATCTTAGTTTCTTCACTAGAAGCACTTTCTTTAATTTCCTCATCACTGATACCGTCAGATTTTCCCCTATTTTTTAAAGCATCTACAATATCGTGTCCTAATGCAGTACCTTGAGTGTGGTATTGTGAGGATAAGGTAGACATAGCTGCTGCAAGTAATGAAAGTAAGAAGATATATACAAACCATTCAGGAAGTGCTGTTGAAATAAATGTTGGAATAATGGAATCCATATTTCCACCAACATAATCAATAGCTATTTGCCCAAAGTGCTGGTAGAAGTAAACATTACATAAGGAACCTACAACATATGCACTACCAGTCATTACAAAGATAAAGATAGCGCCAATTAAAAGGGATCTATGAAGTTCTTTGTCAGATTTTACAGTCATGAACCTTACTGCAAGTTGTGGTTGAGCTAATGATCCAATACCTACTCCCATAATAGTTGTAGTTACTAATGACCACCAGAAAGGACTTCCAAGTCTTGGGAAGCTTGTCCAACCAGTACCTCCTTCAGCTATAGCATCAGCAGGATAAAGATGAGCCATATTAGTTAGTGCAGTGTTTGCTTCAGTTACACCGCCTAATACCCAATAAATGAATACAAGTAAAATCAGCATTCCAATAAACATAATACTTCCCTGTAATGCATCAGTATACATAACTCCCTTTAATCCGCCAAATAATACATATCCACAAATTACAATAGCAAGGACTAAAAGAGCTACATTAAAATCAAGCATTAAAGAAGATTCCATAAATCTTGCTGCACCAATAAGCACTACTGCCGCATAAATAGGCATAGCACAGAAGATTAAAGTTCCACTGAAATATTGTATGAATTTACTATTAAATCTGCGACCTAAAAACTCAGGGAATGTAAGAGAATCAAGGTTCTTACCCATTTTACGAGTTCTTTTACCAAAGAATACAAATGCAATAAATATTCCGATGATAATATTTAAGAATGCAAGCCACAGTATACCCATACCATATTTACCTGCTACTCCTCCAAAGCCAACAATAGCTGCTGTAGAAATAAATGTAGCTCCATAACTTAATGCCATAATATATGGATGAGTTTCTCTACCTGCAACCATAAAGTCTTCAGAGGAATTAGTCCTTTTCCATGCAAGGTAACCTACATAACCTACCATAAGAAAATAAACTATAAAAACAACACCTAATAAAAAATAATCCATTTAAAATACCTCAAAAAATTTAAATTCATAAAAATAATAAATATAAAGTATCATATCTAAAATAGAAAAACAATTCAAAAAAAATTTTGCTAAAGATAAAAATAGAAAATACCCCTAAATATATTCAAGATAAAAACTTAATCTATTTTTTAAACAAAATGAAGAAAGATTTTCATTTTAAGAATATAAGATATTATATTTTAATAAACTTAAATAAAATGAACAAAGATTTTCATTTTAAGAATATAAGATATTATATTTTAATAAACTTTAAACAAATATTAAATTTACACATTAATTTTTAGAATATATTATATATAAATTTTTTTAGTAATATTTCTTGAAAAATATTATAAAAACTTATTTAAGTCTTAGTTGAATTAATAAACTAATTAAAAGAAATTGTTTGAAAAATAAAAACTAAAATATAGATGAATGAATAAAAAATATACATTTCAGACAATTAATAGATATTTTAAAATAGTAAATTTATTAATGGATTAAAAATAAATAAGATAATGTTATTAAATTATAAGCCTTATGGAATAATTATAATAAGAATCCTTATAAGAAGCCTTATGGAATAATTATAATAAGCGAATCTATAAAATTTTATAAAATCAACTTAACAATTACTTAAAATACATATTAAAAAATCATGGAGAAATTATATGATTTGGAATGAAAATGCAGAATGTATGGATAAGCAAGAAAAAGAAGAAATGCAACTTGCTTTGCTCCAAAAACAAGTAAAAAGAGTTTACGAAAATGTACCATTTTACAGGAAAAAGTTTGATGAAGCTGGATTTAAGCCAGAAGACTTAAAAACTCTTGATGATGTAGCTAAAATCCCATTTACCACTAAAGATGATTTAAGGCAAGCTTATCCATTTGGATTATTTGCAGTACCTGAAGAAGAAATTATAGAAATTCACAGTACCTCCGGAACCACTGGAACCCCTGTTGTATCTGGATACACACAAAAAGATATTGATATTTGGGGAGAATGTACTGCAAGAGCTATTGGAATGGCTGATGGAGATAGAAACTCTAAAATCCATAACTCTTACGGATATGGATTGTTCACTGGAGGATTTGGAATCGACCATGGTGCAAAGACTATGGGAGCAACAGTTATTCCAATGTCTGCAGGAAATACTTCAAGGCAATTAAAAATTATGGAAGATTTCCAAAGTGATATTCTTACTTGTACTCCTTCATATGGAATGTATCTAGCTGAATCTCTTGAAAAAGAAGGCTTCGGTCCAGAGGATATCAGTTTACATTCAGGTATATTTGGAGCTGAAATGTGGACTGAAGAAATGAGATGCAGTTTAGAAGAAAAATTAGGAATCACTGCACATAATATTTATGGGCTTACTGAAATTATTGGTCCCGGTGTAGCTACTGAATGTAAGGAACAGGCAGGTTTGCATATTCAGGAAGATCATTTCTATGCAGAAATCGTTGACCCTGACACTCTTGAAAACCTAGAAGAGGGTAAAACTGGAGAATTGGTTTTAACCACACTTACAAGAGAGGGCATGCCAGTAATTAGATTTAGAACCAAGGACATTACTGCACTTAGATGTGAAAAATGTACTTGTGGAAGAACCACTACAAGAATGGATAGAATCACTGGTAGAACCGATGACATGCTAAAAATCAAAGGTGTAATGGTTTACCCATCTCAAATTGAAGCTGCTATCCTACAAATTGAAGGTTTAACCGCTAACTATCAGATTCATGTATCAAGACCTAAATATCTTGATGAAATCGAAATAAAGGTTGAAACTTCACAGGAAGTATTCTCTGATGAAATGAAAAAGATAGAAGAGTTTGAAAATAAAATCGCAAGAAAAATACAAAGTACAATTGGCATTAGCGTAGATGTAACTTTAGTAGAACCAGAATCTCTACCAAGAAGCGAAGGAAAAGCTATCAGGGTTATTGATGAGAGAAACTTTGATTAAATAAAAATTATAAAAAGTATGATAATTATAATGAAAGTGATAAAATGAATGTAAAGCAACTTTCTGTATTTATTGAAAACAAAGAAGGAAGATTGAAAAATGCTGTTAATGCAGTATCACAAGCTGAAGTAAACATTAGAGCTCTTTCAATTGCAGACAGTTCCAAATATGGAATCTTAAGATTGATTGTTTCTGATAATGAAAAAGCAACAGCGGCATTAAAGAAAGAAAAATTCACAGTTAAAGAAACTGATGTAATTGTTGTAGGGATAAAAGACGAACCTAATGGCCTTAACACAATGCTTGAAATACTTGAAGAAGAAAGCATAAATGTTGAATACCTTTATGCATTCGTTAGCTCTAAAACTGATGAAGCCATTGTTGTCGTTAAAATCGAAGACTGTGAAGGCGGCCTTAAAGCATTGAAAGATGCCGGTGCAAACATCTTATCCAAAGAAGATTTAGATGAATTATAAATCTTCTTATTTTCTCTTTTTTTAATCCATTTCCATTTTTATCTTTTTAAAGCCATTAGCTATTTTTATCTTTTTTAAAATATTAACTATTTTTATCTCTTTTAAACTATTAGCTATTTTTACAATCCTTTGAAATCTATTAAAAAGAAAATGACCTTTAATCTGAGATACTCTATATCCTCATTTTACCCTTATCAAAATAGTATAATAAAAAACCTAAAAATAGTATAATAAAAAACCTAAAAATAGTATAATAAAAAAGTTTAAAATAGTATAATAATAAATTAAATAATAGTATAACAAAAAACCTAAAAATAGTATAATAAAAAAGTTTAAAATAGTATAATAATAAATTAAATAATAGTATAACAAAAAACTTAAAAATAGTACAATAATATTAATGTGATTAAAATGGGAGAAGTGTATATACATCGTATTATAGACAAAGAAATACAAAGATACCTCAAAGTTGTAGGTGCAATACTTATCGTTGGACCGAAATGGTGTGGAAAAACAACTACTGCAGAACAGCATGCTAAAAGTGTATTAAAATTAGATGATATAGATAAAAGAGAAGAATACTTAATGCTTGCAGATATAAAACCTTCAGAGCTATTAAATGGAGAAAAACCAAGATTGATTGATGAATGGCAAATCGCTCCAATATTATGGGATGGAGTGAGAAATAGTGTTGACTCATTAAAAGAAAAAGGATTATACCTTTTAACTGGTTCAACAAGTGTTGATGAATCTGAAATAATCCATAGCGGTACCGGCAGAATTCATAGAATGAAAATGTACCCAATGAGCTTATACGAAAGTGGGGACTCTAATGGAAAAATATCAATTATGGAATTATTTGATAATCCAAATAAAGACATAAATGGTATCAAATCAAACTTAAATTTTGATGATTTATTATTTGCCATCTGTAGAGGAGGATGGCCTGAAAGCTTAAGCCTTAAAAGTAAAGAAGATCAATTATTAATTCCAAAAATGTATGTTGATAGTATCTGTGAAAGTGATGTATCTAAAGTAGATGGAGTAAAAAGAGATCCTGAGAAAGTAAGGCATTTACTTAAATCTTATGCTAGAAATATCTCCACTGAAGCAAAAGATACAACTCTTATGGCAGATATAAGTGAACAATTTGGTGATATTAGCAGAGGTACCTTTTATTCATATGTCGATGCATTAAAAAGAATATATGTCATTGAAAATGTTCAAGCTTGGTCACCAAATATACGTTCTGCAAAAACTATGAGATCTACAACAAAAAAAGAATTTATAGATCCATCAATTGCAATATCTGCACTAAACTTAACACCTCAAAAATTATTAACTGAAATAAAAACACTTGGATTTATTTTTGAAACTTTGTGTATTAGAGATTTGAAGATATATACTAGTGCCTATGGTGGGAAAATTCATTACTTTAGAAAAAATGATAAATTGGAAGTTGACTGTGTTTTAATTTTAGATGATGGTAGATATGCCTTAATTGAATTTAAACTAGGTGCTAAAAACATTGATGAAGGTGCAAAACATCTAATTGATGTAAATGAATTAATTAAAAAAGAAAGAAAAAAAGGAAATACAAAAATCAATAATCCTGAATTCTTAGCAGTTATTACTGGTGGCGAAAAAGCTTATACAAGAGAAGATGGCGTTAAAATAATTCCCATCGCTTGTTTAAAAAATTAAACACCAATAATTATTTTAAAAATTTAACATCAATGAAAAAAAATTCTTTTTCAAAAATAGTATAATAAAAAACCTAAAAATAGTATAATAAAAAACCTAAAAACAGTATAATAAAAAACCTAAAAATAGTATAATAAAAAACCTAAAAACAGTATAATAAAAAACTTAAAAATAGTATAATAAAAAATAAAATAAGTTAAATAAAAAAATAAAAAATTAAAATTCCTTTAACATTTCAACGATTTCATCTCTGCTGTATCCTAATTTAACAAGAATAGCTTTGAGACTATCATTATCTTCCCATTTAACTTCTTTCCAAGCTTTAAAATCGTTTCTAATAATTGCATTAATTACTAATTGCATAGTAATAAAATCATCACTTTCAACTACCATTAAAGCATCATTTTTATTAAATTTTCCTTCTGGATCAACTAAATCGTATTTTCCAGATTCAGAATCTAATTTCACTATCGCACTATCAATTTTAAAAGGCATCATAACACCAACATAATTATTTTAAATAAGAATGATTAGCAAATAAATTTAAAAAATAAATAATAAAGAAGTGATCTTTACTAATAATAAAGAACTAATCTATACTAATAATAAAGAACTAGCTTTACCAATAAAGAACTAATCTATACTAATAATAAAGAACTAGCTTTACCAATAAAGAACTAATCTATACTAATAATAAAGAACTATCTTTTACCATAAAGAACTAATATGTTCATTTAAAGATTTAACTTTTAAATCATTTTCTTTAACAGCTGCAATTGCATTTAAAGCTGCTCTTGCACCAGCTAAAGTAGTTACATAAGGAATTCCAAGTTCAACAGCTAAACGTCTAATAGTATAGCCATCTTTAGAAGCCTGTTCACCATGAGGAGTATTAATAATCATATCAATTTCCCCATTTAAAATAGCCTCCTTAATATTTGGATGTCCTTGAGATACTTTTTTAATTCTTGTAATTGGAACATTAAATACAGAATCAGCGGTACCTCTTGTAGCAATTATATTAAATCCTAAGCTACTGGCTTTCTCAGCAATAGGTTGGATTTTCTTTTTATCTTGTTCCCTTACACTAATAAATAGATTTCCCTCTTTAGGTAAATCCATACCAGCAGAAAGCTGTGATTTATAGAAAGCAAGTCCAAAATTTTCATCTACACCAATGCTTTCACCAGTGGATTTCATTTCAGGACCTAATATACTGTCAGATTCAGTTAGCTTTAAGAATGGGAAAACAGACTCCTTAACTGCCACATGGTTAATCTTAATCTCTTTAGCTAAATTAAAGTCCTTAAGTTTTGCACCCATCATTAATGAGGTAGCAACTTTTGCAAGGGGAACACCAATAGCCTTACTTACAAATGGAACAGTTCTACTTGCTCTTGGGTTAGCTTCAATAATGTACACTCTTTCTTCATCTAATTTAACAGCATATTGAATATTCATCAATCCAATTACATCTAATTCTAAGGCTAGTTTTCTAGTATTCTCCCTAATTACTTCAAGTAAATGTTCCGGAATGGTCTGAGGAGGTATTACACATGCAGAGTCCCCAGAGTGAACACCTGCTTCTTCAATATGTTCCATAATACCTGCAATGAATACATCTTCACCATCACATAATAAATCCACATCAAGTTCAACAGCATCTTCCAAGAATTTATCTACAAGAATAGGGTGTTCTGGTGAAACTTTTACTGCCTCTTTCATATACTCTTCAAGTTCATCTAAGCCATAAACAATTTCCATTGCTCTTCCGCCAATTACATAGGATGGACGAACAAGAACCGGAAATCCAATTCTCTCTGCTGCTTCTCTTGCTTCATCAAATGAATTAGCTAAACCATAAGGTGCTTGGTGAATATGCAGATCATTTAATACTTCAGTGAACCTTTCCCTGTCTTCCACCCTATCAATACTTTCATATGGAGTACCTAAGATTTTAACCCCTGCCTTTGCAAGAGGAACAGATAAGTTAATTGAAGTTTGACCACCAAATTGAACAATGACCCCATCTGGTTCTACCTGTTCAATTATTCCCATAATGTCTTCAAAGGTTAATGGCTCAAAGAACAGCTCATCTGAAATATCATAGTCAGTACTTACAGTTTCAGGATTGTTATTTACAAGAATGGTTTCAATTCCTTGGTCTTTTAATGCAAGAGAGGAATGTACACAACAGTAATCAAACTCAATACCCTGTCCGATTCTAATTGGACCTGCACCAATGATTAAGATTTTCTTATTGTCAGTTTTAATAAGTTCATTACCGCTGTCATAACTACTGTAATAATATGGGGTTTTAGCTTCAAATTCAGCTGCACAAGTATCTACCATTTTATAAGATGGTTTAATATCAAATTTAAGAAGAAGTGCTTTAACATCTTCTTCTTCAATACCTGCTAGTTTAGCTAAACTAAAGTTAGAGAACCCTAATTTTTTAGCTTTAAGTAAAAATTTTTCATCTTCAAGTGCTTCTTTGCTGACCCTTTCTTCAAATTTAACAATATTCTCAATTTTGTATAAGAAGAATTCATCCATTTTAGATAGTTCTGCAAGTTCCTCTACAGTTCTTCCATCTTTAATAGCAGAATACATATGGAATAATCTTTCATCAGTAGGATTTGCCAAATTGTCTTCAGTGTATTCAAGATATTCAAATCCATCTAAACCAATATCCAAAGAACGGATAGCCTTTTGAATAGCTTCTTCATAGGTTCTACCAATAGCCATTACCTCCCCAGTTGCTTTCATTTGAACTCCGATTTTTCTATCAATGCCCTTAAATTTGTCAAATGGCCATCTTGGGATTTTTACAACGATATAGTCAATAGAGGGTTCAAAGGAAGCAGGAGTTTCTTTAGTAATGTCATTTCTAATTTCATCTAAGCTTAAGCCAAGAGCTACTTTAGAAGAGATTTTTGCAATTGGATAGCCAGTTGCCTTAGATGCAAGTGCACTGCTTCTACTTACACGAGGGTTAACCTCAATGATCTTATATTCATTAGTTTCAGGATTTAATGCAAATTGAATATTGCATCCACCATTGATTCCTAAGTTTCTAATAATCTTAATAGAAGCATCCCTCAGTCTTTGGCATACTTCATCATTTAAGTTTTGAATAGGAGCTACTACAATACTGTCACCTGTATGTATACCCATCGGATCTACATTTTCCATATTACATACAATGATACAGGTGTCGTTTTTATCCCTCATCACTTCAAATTCAATTTCTTTCCAGCCAAGAACAGATTCATCGATTAGTACTTGGTTAATATAACTCATATCAAGGCCATGGGTAGTAACCTCAATAAGTTCTTCCTTATTATGCGCTATTCCACCGCCAGTTCCACCTAAAGTAAATGCCGGACGTACAATAACCGGATAGCCTATTTCTTCTACAGCTTCTAAAGCCCCATCAACAGACTCTACAGCATTACATTTAGGAATAGGTTCATCTAACCTATCCATAAAATTAGCAAATAAATCTCTGTCCTCTACATCAGCAATAGTCTGGACATCAGAACCAATAACTTTTATCCCTTCTAAAAGCCCCAATTTCCCAAGTTCAGTTGCAATGTTTAAGCCAGTTTGTCCACCCATAGTAGGTAAAATAGCATCGATTTTCTCTTTTTCAATAATTTGAGCTACAAGCTCTGGAGTTAGTGGTTCAGTATAAACAGTATCTGCCATATCCATGTCAGTTTGAATAGTAGCAGGATTACTGTTAACAAGAACCGTTTCAATCCCTTCTTCTCTAAGGGATTTGCAAGCTTGAGAACCAGAGTAATCAAACTCAGCTGCTTGACCAATTTGAATAGGTCCAGAACCAATTATAAGCACTTTATTAATATCCTCATCAACAGGCATATTATCCTCTCTTAAATACACATTAAAGTAATAATTTTATAATAATTTAAATAATAAATTCTTAATAATTTTATAATAATAAATTTTTAATAATTTTAACTAATAAATTCTTAATGATTTTAATAATAATTTTGTTTTTAATAATCAATTAAATACAATGAAATTCAAAGCTTAGTACTCCTTAATCATTTTGCTAAAGTCTTCAAATAATACCTTTGTATCATTTGGGCCAGGACCAGATTCTGGATGGTATTGAATAGTTCTTAATGGCAATTCTTTATGTGAAAATCCTTCTGGAGTACCATCATTTAAGTTGATTTGAGTTAATTCTAAGTCACTGCCTTTTAAAGAATCAGGATCAATACAGAATCCATGATTTTGTGAAGTAATAAACACTTTTCCAGATTGTAAATCTTTTACTGGTTGATTTGCTCCTCTGTGACCAAATTTCATTTTATAAGTGCTTGCTCCAAATGTTTTTGCAATTAGATGTTGGCCCATGCAAATACCGAATACAGGGAACTTATTGATCAATTTTTCCACATTACCGATTGTGCTTGTAAGCCTTTCAGGGTTTCCAGGGCCACTAGATACCATGAGACCATTTACACCATAATCCAAAATAGTCTTATAATCAGCATCATAAGGGAATAAAGCAACACCAACACCATTTTCTAAGAAACAATTAATGATATTCCTTTTAACACCACAATCAATAATAGCTACTGTTTTATCAAAATCCCCATAAGTTTTAATTTCAGAAGTAGATACTAAAGGAACTAGATCCAGATCAACGATACTTTTATGCTGGCGAGCACGAGCTACAAGTTCATCATCATCTATTTCTTCAGTAGCTAATGCTGCTTTTAAAGAGCCTTTTTCACGAATCTTTAAGGTTAAATCCCTTGTATCAATATCTTCAATTCCAGGCACTTTAAATTCTCTTAAAAACTCATCCAAAGTCTTTTTAGCACCGAAGTTAGATAATTTTTTACAAGCTTCCCTTACTACAAAACCTTCAACTTGCACTTTATCAGATTGATACCAATCTTCACTAACACCATAGTTGCCTTCTAAAGGATAAGTGGACATCAATATTTGTCCTTTAAAAGAAGGGTCAGTTAGTGCCTCGGTATAGCCAGACATACCAGTTGAAAAAGCAAGTTCACCTACAGTTACAGTTTCATAACCAAAGGCTTCACCTTTTAAAATAGTTCCATCTTCTAAAGCTAATTTTGCTTCATTTCCCATATTTTCACCCAAATATAATTCATTGTATTTAATATCAAAATAATAACAGATCAATATACAAATGATAAATTAATTTACCTTAATTATTTATGTAATTTATTTAATTTAAATTATTCTATAAATCAGCTTTTAATTAAGAATATTTAAAATCAAACCTTAACTAAATAAACCATCATCACATAACAAAATCAATCCAAAATTTATAAAACATCAATATAAATAGTACATTATGATATGATATCTATTAAACAAAATATTTTAAGTTATCTATTAAGATGATAATTTATTAAAGCATAATTTGGCAATAGTGGAATGATTTAATAAAAATAGAAAGTGGATTTGACAATATAATATAAATTATGATATTAGATTATTAATATAACAATAGAAAAATAGGGATTTCCAACAAAATCCCATATGGATATTTCAAAGACTTAAACTAGGGTTAGAAAAAAAGTTTTTCATAAAAAGAAAAGATATTGCATTTTTAGCAAATATCCTAAATAAAAGGGATTAAGATAAAAAAAGTTTTTGATAAAATAATAATTGTAACATCAATCCAGCTATAATAATAGCATTATATAGATATTAGTTTAATTTTAGTCATATAAATTTTTTTATATTCGGTGTCGTTAATTATTTATAGATGGATGTATAGAATTATTATTAATTACTTGTACATATTTATCTTTTTAATTTCATTTATTTAAATAAAATAATAAAAAATAATTGGAGGTAAATAAAAATGATTAATGATTTGAATAAAATTGTTATAGTGTTTTTATTTTTAATTTTTTTATCTATTTCGGCTGTCTCAGCACAAGAGAATACAAGCCCTGAAATAGGTTTAAATGAAAACATAGAAACCATAGATGCAGAAACAGCAGAGGAAAAGATCAATCTTGGAACCGGTGATGATAGTGCAGTAGCTTCAGAGTCTGGTAAAGAAGATGAAGTCAATCTTATAATGAATGAGGATAACTTAAAAGGTACAGGATCATCATTCAAAGATTTACAAGAATTAATCGACAATACAGGTGTGAATAACATATTAACTCTAGATAAAGATTATGTTTATTCTGCTGGTGATTCAGAGATAGTTATTACTAAACCCATAACTATTGATGGTAAAAACCATGTTATTGATGGAAAATTATCAACAAGAATACTCAATATAACTGGCAATTATGTCACATTAAAAAATATAAAATTCATAAACGCCAATAACACTCATGATGATTATGGTGGTGCTATCTATTGGAAAGGAACTAATGGTAATATAATCAACTGTTCTTTTGTCAATAACCATGCAAAGTATGATGGTGGTGCTGTTTATTGGTATGGTGCTAATGGTAATTTAAAGGATTGTTCTTTTGTTAATAACCATGCTAATGATTATTATGGTGGTGCTGTTTATTGGTATGGTGATAATGGTAATTTAAGTGCTTGTTCTTTTGCCAATAACCATGCAAAGTATGATGGTGGTGCTGTTTATTGGTATGGTGCTAATGGTAAGTTAAGTGCTTGTTCTTTTGTTAATAACCATGCTAATGATTATTATGGTGGTGCTGTTTATTGGAGTGGTGTTAATGGTGTTTTAAGTGCTTGTTCTTTTGTTAATAACCATGCTAACAATGATGGTGGTGCTGTTGATTGGAGTGGTGATAATGGTGTTTTAAGTGATTGTTCTTTTGTTAATAACCATGCTAACAATTATGGTGGTGCTGTTGATTGGTGGGGTGATTATGGTGTTTTAAGTGATTGTTCTTTTGTTAATAACACTGTTAATCAGTATGGTAATGCTATTTATTTGAATACAAATACTACTAATGTATATTATTCTTCTTTTAGCATTTATCGCCCTAAAAATACAGCAGTGGTCAAAGTTAATAATCTAATCTACTACAATAATAGTACTTATGGGGTTGAATATCAGGAAAAGGGTAAGCCAAGTCATTATGGTTTTATAAATGATGGTTATGTTACTTTTTATGATTTAGACAACGAAAAACACAATATTGAAATGAGATTGGATAAAGATGGTAGCAAGTTTACTAATTATATAATTATAACTGGTGATTCTTACTTAAGTGCTGGTAATGTTTCTATGTTTTATAATGATGGTACTAAATACACTTTAAAGCTAACAGATTATAAAGGAAACCCTTTAATAAATCAAAATGTCCAAATAATTATTGGAAGTGCAAAATACACTATAAAAACAGATATAAGAGGATATGCAACACTAACCATTAAACAGAAAGCTGGAAAATACAATATTGTTGCTAGTTTTAATGGTAATAGTGAGTATGGTCCAGATAATATTGTAAGTACTTTAAGAATTTTAGATTCACCTATAACAAAGAATAAAAACCGTAAGATCTATTTTGGTGGAAGATTTAAAGTGCAAATAATAAATGTATATGGTAAGCATGTTGGTGCTGGAAAAACAGTTAAATTCACAATAGCTGGAAAAACATACAACATAAAAACAGACAAGAATGGTTATGCAAGCTTAAAAATAAGACTAAAGCCAAGAGCCAAAAAGTATACAATAACAACAAAATACGGTAAATTTATCAAAAAGAATAAAATCACTGTTAAACCTGTTTTAACTGTTAAAACTATTGTAATGAAAAAAGGAAAGAGAATCAAATTCTATGTTAAGCTGATAAACACTAAAGGAGAACCACGAGCTAAAAAGAGAATAATATTTAGATTTGATGGAAAAAAATATAAAATCAAAACCAATAAAAACGGAATTGCAACACTAAAAATCAAATACCTAAGAAAAGGCAAACACAGGATTTACACACAATACGGTAAAGCAAAAATAAAAAACACAATAAAAATTAAATAAAAAAAAGATAAGATACAAACCCTTATCTTTTTTCCTTATTTTTTAAAATTAATCCTATTTTTATAAATTAATATTCTCCACTAGAACATCTATCAAATTTCATTTGTTTAGAAATCTCTTTCTCTCTCTTTTGTGAAACTTTAGTATTCATTTGATTCATAAAGTCATCTAAGATGCTATCTTTAGATAATCTATTTGAATTCTTTTTATCTTCACCAGCTTCTTTATTTTCTTTAATATAATCTTGTTCATTAGATTTGAAAGTTTTAAGATTTGAATTTGATTTTGAAAGAGAGTGCTTAAGAACTAAACCATCATAAAACCATCTTACTGCAAAGCTATCAGAGCTAGTTAAAGAAATTAAATGTTTAGAATATCCATTTTTAGAAAAAATAATTTCAATTGATGAATACAAAGTGGATAAATCAGACTTTTTAAGTTTTAAATCAATTATTTCAGAATAAAATATCTTCAAAGAACCCATAGATTTACGTTTAAGTAAAGATTTCTTTTTTAGTAAAATACAATCCTCTTCTAAGGATGTCTCAGATATCACATTAGAACTCATAGAATTTTTAGAATCAGAGGAACCAATACTTCTAGAATCAGAAGAATTAATATTCTTAGAATCAGAGAAACCAATACTTCTAGAATCAGAAGAATTAATATTCTTAGAATCATAGGAATTAGTTAATATTTTAGCATCCACTTTTGAACTTAATCTCTTTTTTGAAAAAGAAAAATTAAGAAGGTATTCAGATGAGTAATTTGAATTAGTTTTATCCATAATATCACATACTAAATTAGATAGAAAATCAGAATGAAGTGTTAATCTTTCCTTCAATGAAATATAATAAAGCAAGGTAAATAGCCATAGATGCGAAATAGCTAATAATATCCATATAATCAAAGATAGATCCTGATTTAATAAATAATGCCACATACTCCCATACAAATGATGCTAAGATTGTAACAATAATTATAATCCAAAGATTTGTTAATTTAAAGGGATAAACAACATTTAGAAAGCTTAACAATACAATGATAGCTAAAAGATCATTAAAGTAAAATGTAAAAAACCAATTAAGAGAATGTAATAAATTATTATTCAATAAGTAAAGCAACAATGCTATAATTAAAATTATTAAATTCTTCACTCTGAAATTTTCATTACTTCTTTCAAATGAAAATCTTTCAAGAATCAAATTAGGTAAATTAAACATTCTAATCAATAAGAATTTTAGCAATTATTAAATTAGTCAAAAGTCATTATAAAAATAGCTATCAATAAAACAATAACCATCATGATAATCAATAAAGCAGTATTATCCAATGCAAAGGATTTATAAAATCTAGGCTCATTTTGATAATCTTCTCTTTGATAGGTCTCTTCATTAGAATCTTTTACAATCTGTTTATCTTTTACTTCATAGTCCTCAACATCAATAATCTCATCATCCATTTTATCACCCTTAGTTTGAAAATAATTATATCTTATTATCAATTAAAAATTTATAAATCTTTTTATAAATAATTGTTCTTATAAAAAAATATTAAAACATTACCTTAAACTAATCAAGTACAGATACCTATAAAAATAATAACTAATGAACTTAAACTAATCAAATATAGATAGCTATAAAAAATAATAACTAATGAACTTAAACTAATCAAATATAGATAGCTATAAAAATAATAACTAATGAACTTAAACTAATCAAATATAGATAGCTATAAAAATAATTAAAATATAATTTAAATATGTATAATTAATTATTAATCTTAAAGCTAATTTAAGCTGATTATAGATTTGATTAAATTAAAAAAACAATAAATTGAAGGTGAAATTATGAACCAATTTTGTCCAAAATGTGGGGCAAAACTATTAGATATCAATGCTAAGTTTTGTAGTCAATGTGGTGCTAACTTAACTGAAAAAAAGGAAATTGACCCTAAAGACTTACCTGATGAAAGAATTGATTTAAGAGAGGGCATGACTAAAAGAAATACTGGAATGTATAAGTTCACTAAATGGGGAAGACGAAAGAAAAAGCCAATAAACTGGGACATGGAAAAATAACTAGTTTGGAGATTATAAAATGAAAACAAAAGAGGAAATTGGAGAAAAAATTGAATCATTAAATGATAAAATTGCAGGATTAAAAGCTGAAGAAGAAAGCCTTAGTAATGAACTTAAAGTAATTCTTGCAGGTTCTGAACTACAATCAATTATGTTAACAAGCACTTTAGTTAGCTCTGAAAAACAGGTGGAGGACTTACTTGAAAAGTTTGAGCAAAGAGCAGAAGAATTAACTGAAAAATATGAAGAGGCATCTGCAAAGGCTAATGATGAATTAAAAAACCAAATCCATGCTATGATTTGGACAAATGACATTCGTTTAGATACCATTAAATGGGTTCTTGATAAAGAAGATGAAGAAATCTAATACCAAAACATTTAAAATACCCTATAAAAGAAATCTAAATACATTAAAACATTAAAGATTCTATAAAAGAAATCTGAATACATTAAAACATTTTATAAGGTTCTATAAAGAAATCTGAATATTCATTAAATCCATTAAAGAAACCTAATGATTTAAAAATAAAAAGACCTTAGTAATTTTTTAAAATTTCCAATAAGAGATTAAAGTATGAAAAAGATTATTTCAATATTGCTTTTGTCATTAATCATATTATGTCCAATATTTGCTGAAAGTGTGGATGCAACTACTGTATTCTTAACATCAGACCATCTTACAGGACATGATACTGATTTTGCCAGATTAGATGCCATCAAAGATAAGATAGAATCAAAAACAAACGGAGATGTCTCTGTAATAGTTGATGATTCTGCTTCTAATCCTGGAGAAGGGACACGAGTAATGAGAGCAGACTGTGATGTGGCAGTGACAATTGCATCTGCCTGTGCAGGAAATCTAGTTGATCTTGCAGGTTATTCCACAAAGGTTACTAAGAAAATCATTTATGTAAATGCAGGTTCTCTTGATTTAAATAGCTTGAACTTTTTAAGAAGGTCTTACGATGATGACTGGTCAGACTATAGATTTGCATCTGTAAAAAGTCCTGGAAAGTTCCTAAGTGATGCTGGAATAACTCTAGTTCAGCCAAGGGAAAAATATCCAAATGACTTGTATAACGGAAGGCTAGCTTACGATAGCGATAATGTGAATGAATATATTGCAGATGAAATCATAAAGCAAATCTACACAAAAACTAATGAAAACAAACAATTGGATAGTGGCTTAATAGTTTATCATCAATTAAATCCAAAGTATTTAGCTGAAGATTCTAAAAAGATAGTTGATGAATATGGAAAAGACATGAAA
Source organism: Methanobrevibacter olleyae (assembly GCF_900114585.1). Lineage (NCBI taxonomy): Archaea > Methanobacteriati > Methanobacteriota > Methanobacteria > Methanobacteriales > Methanobacteriaceae > Methanobrevibacter > Methanobrevibacter olleyae. Next base: position 55,995 of record NZ_FOTL01000002.1, read on the forward strand.
GAATCATATGGCTCTTATACAACCCAACAGTTATTATACATGAGTTCATCATATTTAGTAGGTTACAGCTTAGAAGTTCCACAATCATTTGAAGCTCCAGATAACCCTGAAAAATATTCCAGATTTACAAAGGGAGAATATTCCTTTAACGATTATTCTAATATGGCAGATGAAGTAGTAGACTATATGAATAAAAATGGCAAGGCACCGGATTCCATTAATTACGAAGGTGCAACTATAGGATACTATGATTTAGTCTATAATTTTGCCTTGCTTAGTGAAAACCACACAAGTGCAAGTAACATGGATTTCCCATCAAAATTTGAATTCCATAAATATTACAGCAATTTCTTATTTGAAATATTGCCTATCGTAATAATATTCATTGTAATTATTGCAATAGCACTAATTATTAGAGCTAGATTAAAAAGAAGAAAAAGGAGAAAAAATAGAAGATACAAGCCTAGAAGAAACCTAGAAAGAGCTAGAGAAACTGCTGTGCAAAATAGAAGTTCAAGAAGATTTCATAAGAATTTAGATTCAAAATATTATTCAGACTAGAATCATTCATCTAAAAAGCCAATAATATCAAATAAACAAGAGAACACAGATAAATCATAATCAGAAAGAAATATTAAGAGAAATAAAAGGAAAAATAAAAACTAAAAATAGATATCTTTTAAAATACTCTAGATTAATAATTGGGAGTTTAAAAATGACAGAAACTCAAAATATCAATGAGAAAGATACGGATAAGAATCAAGAAGAGATAAATAGCTTAAAAGAAGAGATAAGTTATTTAAAAGAGATTTTAGTTAGTAAAATCTTTGAAGAAGACCATTTAATTAATTTTACTTGTAAAGAAATCGAAACAGATTATTCTCTAAAATTTGGAGTTTATAAATATAAAATAAAAGATTATAAAATTAAAATTAAAAAAACAAAAAGAACAATTGAATTAATTAAAAAAATGATTAATAAACAATCAACCAATCAGTTTAATAAAGACATTGGTGATTTGGAAGAAAATCAGATTAAAATAAATAAAACTAAAATCAACAGGCCAAAAATTAATATGGTTGAAATTGAAAACCATATTGCAAATGAGTTTAAAGAGGAAGATTTAGAATTAGAAACTGAAACTGCAAAAGTAAATATACTTATTGAAAAACATAAAAATAGCCTAAACAAAAACCAGGATTTTAAAGAATTAAATACCTGTTATAAAGATTGTATAAGAAAAATACATCCTGATTTATTACTTAAGCCAACAAGCTTTGAAGAAAACTTATTTTATAATTCTAAAGAGGCCTATGAAGATAGAGATTTAGTAGAGTTAGAATCTACACGAAATTTAATAAACATGCATAAAATTGATAAAATTCCAAAAACCTTAGAAGAGTTTGAAGAATTGAGAGATAAGATAGAAATCAACATTGAATTAGAAGAAAAAGAAATCTCTAAAATAATCAACTCTAAACCCCACACTCAGCTAAAGTTCTTATTAGATACTAAAAAAGTTAATGATTATAAAGAAGGATTGGTCACTTCTTTATTAGAAGTTGAAAAAGAGTTTATTAAAGTTAATAAGAAGTTAATTGAATTAAAAAAAGAAAACAACATCACATATAAATTGGATTTAACTAAAGAGAATGGTTGAATATGGAATTATTGCTAGATTCTATAGGGATCATTATTAAATTTTATATTGCTTTTTAAATTTTAATATTGCTCTTTAAATTATATATTGGTATTTTAAATTTTAATATTGCTTTTTAATTAATTATGAATTTTATCTGTGTTAAAAAACATAACATAGGCATCTGATCCATCTTCATAATATCTAGGAACTTTTCTATCAATTGTAAAGCCAAATTTTTGATAAAAAGAAACTGCAACATCATTGTGTGATTTTACTTCTAAAGTGATTCTATGAATATCACAAGTTTTAAATATATTCATAGCCATCATAAGTAAACGAGTAGCTATATGCTGACCACGAAACTTTTTATCAACTGCAAGAGCAATTATATGACCTAAACCTTCTTCTTTTACCCAAAATATAATATAAGCTACAACTTCACCATTTTCAACTGCTACAAGAAAACCTGCACCAATTTCAAACAATTGCTGAAGAATAGCTACTTCATAAGGATTAGAAAAAGATTCCACTTCAATTTGATAAACTCTCTCCAAATCAGATGGAGTAAACTCACGAATAAACATATAAAAACCTTGAAATAATTTAAATAACTAAAATCATTTAAAAAATCAATTTTAATTTAAATTAATTGTTATATTTTTAATAAAGTTAATTTAATAATTAGAAATTTACTATTAATATTATATAATTTACTCAATTAAAAAGATTTCTAATAAATAAAAAAAATTTGCTTAGGTTTAATAAAATATTAAATAAAGAAAATATTAAATTATAAAAAATAAATATAAATTTATAAAAAAATAAAAAAGGAATAAAAATGTGGAATGATTTAGAGGAGTATATACTTAAATTAGCTATTAAAAATAGTCAAAAGACAGGTAAAAAAACTAAAATAGTTGAAATTGGAGTTGGAAAATTTCAAACAATATCTAAAAATTTAAGTAAAAATGATAATATTGATTTAATTATGACGGATATTGACCCAGATAATGAAAACATTACTAAGGATGATGTCTTCAACCCAAACATGAATATCTATAAAAATGCAGATATCATATTTTCAATTAGACCTCCTGCAGAATTACAAGAGGCAATAATGAAAATAAGAGACAAAATTAATGCAACATTAATCATAAAGCCATTATTTAATGAAGATTTAAATATTAAAACTCATAAAATGCAGTTAAAAAATTATAATCGTGCTTCATTCTATATTTATGAAAAATAAAATTAAAAAACTATAAAAGTGATTCATTCTATATTTATGAAAAATAAAATATTTAAATAAAATAAATTAAATATAGATTTACAGCTACAATACATTATATATAAATACAATATAAGGATTATAGAAATTCTAAAATAATGTCAGATGATTTATTCATCATAAAAACTATTTTTAACAAATCAGGAACTTGGGGATTATATTGATAGAAGAAATATTAAAACAGTACTCCACTCAAAAAGAAGGGCTAAGTAGTGCTGAAGCATATAGTCGGTTAGAAAAGTATGGTCTTAACAAACTTAAAGAACAGAATAAAGATGGTCCTTTAAAATTATTTTTATCTCAATTTTTAGATGTTTTAATATTTATGCTTATAATTGCAGCTATAGCAAGTTACATTATTGGAAATCAGCTTGATGCATTCGTTATTGTTGTAGTTGTTATAATTAACTCAATAATCGGATTTTTCCAGGAATACCGTGCTGAAAATGCTATGGCTAAACTTAAAAGTTTGGTAAGTACAGTTGCCCATGTAAAAAGAGATGGAAACATCAGCCGAATTCCTGGAGAAAAACTTACAATTGGAGATATTGTAATCCTTGAAGAAGGGGATAAAGTCCCTGCTGATTTAATTTTAATCGAGTCCTACGATTTATATGTAGATGAATCCTCCCTAACAGGAGAATCAAACTTAGTTAAAAAAGATACCGATTATAGTAATATTGAAGACTTTTTAAATAAAATCAAAAATATTACTAAATATTCTAAAGAGGAAAATCTTCAAAGTAAAATCCTTTCTATGAATTCAAATATCATATTAGGAAAGGGAATAGGTGTAGTAATAGCTACTGGCATGAATACAACCATAGGTAAAATCGCTAAAATGATTCAGGAAGATGAAGAAAAAACACCATTAACAATTAAGGTAGAAAGGCTTGGTAAAACAATTGGAATCCTTTCAATAATCATTTGTATTTTTGTCTTCTTTATTGACCTTTTCCAAAATGTAGATATTCTTGAAAGTTTTATGACTGCAGTTTCCCTTGCCGTTGCAGCAATTCCTGAAGGGCTTCCAGCAGTGCTAACATTAACTTTAGCATTAGGAATGCAAAAAATGGTAAAGTCTAATGCAATTGTTAAAAGATTATCTTCTGTAGAGACATTAGGATCATGTACTTACATTTGTACAGATAAGACAGGTACTTTAACTGAAAATAAAATGACTGTTAGAGAAGACCATCTGACAAATAAGGAAAAATCTCTATTGATCTCTGGACTATGTAATGCTGTAAGGTATGAAGATGATGAATTGATAGGAAACCCTACAGATTTAGCCCTATACAACTTTGCTTGTGAAAATGATTTTGAAGAACTTAGTAAAAATAGAAACCTTCTAAAAGAATATGAAATACCTTTAGATAGCAATAGAAAAAGAATGACTATGGTTTATAGTGAAAATGCTGAAAATAATACTGATGAATCTACATCCAATGATAAAAATTACTATGTATTAACTAAAGGTGCACCTGAATTAATTCTAGACCTATCTAAACAGATAGATATTGATGGAAATATAAAAATTATTGATGATGAAACTAAGGATAGTATTATCTCAAAAATTGGTGAAATGACCAATTCATCTTTAAGAGTAATCGGTCTTGCCTATAGAAAAATAGACTCTCAAAAATTTGAAAAAATATTAGACAACGATGAAAAAAGAAAAACAGACACTCAAAAATTTGAAAAAACATTAGACCATGATGAGAAGCTATTTGAAAATAAGCAGGCTTACGAAAAACATGAGCCTCATAGTGAAAAGAAAGACCATGGAGAATCTTTTGAAAGTGATTTGATTTTCACAGGTCTTATCGGCATAATGGACCCTCCAAGAGAAGAAGCTATAAAGGCAGTAGCAGATTGTCAAAAAGCAGGAATCCATGTAGTGATGATTACTGGAGATCATAAAGACACTGCAACTGCAATAGCAAGAGAAATAGGATTAGTTCATGAAAGCCATAAATCAAAAAATTCAAAAAGCTATGATGATTCTAATGAAAAGCAAGTGTTAACTGGAGAGGAATTAGAGAATTTAAGTGATGAAGAGTATGATAAAATTGCTAAAGACATCAAAGTATATGCAAGGGTTTACCCAGAACAAAAAAGAAGGATCATTGAAGTATTGCAAAAGCAAGACGAAATAGTTTCAATGACTGGTGATGGTGTAAATGATGCACCGGCACTTAAAAAAGCATCTATTGGAGTAGCTATGGGTAGTGGAACTGATGTAACTAAAGAGTCTGCAGATATGATTATTCAAGATGATAACTTTGCTACAATAGTCTCTTCAATAAAGGAAGGTAGAACAATTTTTGACAATATCAAAAGATTCCTTAAGTTTCAATTATCCACAAATATTGGAGCAATACTAACTATCACCATTGGATCTTTATTAGCAATACCAACTCCATTTACACCAATTCAACTTTTATGGATTAATATCATAATGGATGGCCCTCCAGCACAATCATTAGGATTAGAAGGGCCTGAAGAGGATATAATGAAAAGACCTCCTGAAAGAGGAGAGTTAATTGACAAAAAAACTATGCTTAAAATAGCAATCTCAGGAATTGTTATGACTATAGGAACTTTAGGATTGTTCTATTATGAATTGATGAATGGTGGGGCAAATGTAAAAACTAAGGCGGTTACCATTGCATTTACAGTATTTGTATTATATCAGCTATTTAATGCATTGAATTATAAGTCCAGCTCTAAAGTTAGAAATACTATGCTAGGCTTGTCACTTATTGGATCATTTATATTGCAAGTTCTTGTTATATATGTACCATTCTTACAAATAATATTTAAGACCTGTTCAATTGGCCTAATCGATTGGATTTTAATAATTTTAGTATCTGGAGTGATTTTAGTTACTGATAGGATTGCTAATAAAGTTCTAGATAAGAATTAATAATTAAAACACTTTAATTGATAAAATGAAATTATAAGAAATTAAAAATAAATTATAAATAGTATATCAAATAAACTATAATTAATTAAAACTATTATTTATTAAATAATTATAAGGAGGAAAATCATGAATTTAATAGCAGATATTGTAAGTGGACTTTCATCAATGAGCCTTGTTATGATTGCAGGATTTATCATTGTTGTTGCATTATTAACTGTAGTAGGAAGAAAAGCTTAAATAGATAGTTCTTATTAGATAGTTTTTAGTAGATAGTTTTTAGTATTAATTTTTAAATTAATATTAATTTTATCTATATTACTAACCACCAAAAATAACCACCAAAAGTATACTTTTTTTAAATTAATTAACCATTAAAATATATCACATTTTCATAGATCCAATCACATACCCTCTTCCAATTCACATGCAATCTAATTAAAAAATATTAATGTGAAACTTTTTTTAACTAATTCTGTACTAAAATGAATAAATTATCCATATATTAATTATAGCTAGGATATTAAGATTATACTCCTCAATGTGACTATTTTTTAAAAAAAAGTTATTTGATTTTATTGATTAACAATGTTTAAATTAAAAAAAAGAAAAAGCATATTTGACTAATTTAAATTAATCAAATATATCAATTATTTTTATTTTTATCCTTCTTCTGTATATTTTTTATAATAACCAATTATTATTAATCCTAAGATTAATAGAATTATAAATATTATTCGATTATCATTACTGTCCTTAATCTTTTTTATTTCTTTTTCGACATAATGCGCTTTTTTATTCACGCCATTTAATCCATTTCCAAGACTAGGGGATGCAGATGCACTTGCTATATTAACACCAGATTCGCCATAAGTGTATTTAGTTGAATTTAAATCGCCACTTCTTGCATTAGATGGTGAAGGATTTAAATTAATACCCCTTATGTCTTGGCTAGTGTTTAATTTATTGCCCTTATCCTTTGAGATAAATGACTTTCCATTAGGATTATTGCCAAGACCATTAGCTGAATTAGAACTACTATCTGATGTAGCAAAACCATTTTGATTATTTCCAAATGCATTAGATGAATTAAAACTGCTATTTGATGTAGCCAAAGCATTTTCATTATTTCCATCATACTTTTTATCTAACCATAATAAATCAACAGTTCTAATATAACTTGAATTTAAATAACCTTTCAACCAATCAGGCAGTTCATCTTCACTCATGAATCTACCTGGGCTAGTTCCATTAGTATTGTTTTGGATGGTATTATTTGTTCCACATCCTCCGATTCTTGCTGCATTATCCCCCCCTAGTCCACTGGTTTCAAGAATATTATAAAGTATTCTTGAATTACTTGTATTTGAGCTTAAACCTTCATTTAAGCTTATAGCTATTGAATTAGGTGTTATGACATGATTATACATAATATCATATTTGTGATTCCCATATGTATTTTGAGAATAGCTAATACCATAAAGGCGTGTACCTTCCTTAAAGCCATCAACATCAGCGACAATAATAGTGTTATTTAATATTCTATCATCTGAGTCTTGGACTTCGATTCCACTAACCAGTGACCAGGAATCAGTTCCTGCCTTTCCAGTAATATTGATGAAATTGCTTATAATGTCAAGTTTTGTAGAACCATAATAGTTTTCTGAATAGATTCCAATATTCGGTCCAAAGCTGAAACTTGTGAGATTGTTATAAGCGACTTTAATGTTATTTGCAGGCCCGGTTACTTGTATAGGGTAGGCAGTACCCATTCTAGTACCACCACCTAAGGTAAAAATTTCAATTGTGTTGTTTACAATTGTAACATCATCCAATCGATAAATATCTAAACCATATAAATAATTAATTTGACCGTATTCTGTATTAAAGTCATTAATTTTTATATCATTATTATCAATAATTGCATTATTACAAGCATATATTAACACAGAAGATAAGGTAGGATATCTTGTATCTGCATATACTCCATGATTAATGGTTGAATAAACTTTATTGTTTGTAAATCTTAAGTTAGTGCATTCGCCAGCAGCAAAGGATGAAACTTTATCCATCCATACGCCACCATAAATACCATAGCTCCAATCTACATCACGTAAAGGCAAGTCAGCATTGATGAGATTATTGTAAACATATGCATCATAACTGTAGGTTAACATTATGGCATAATTGTAACCATCAAAATCATTGTGACCTATGAAGTTTATAGTGTTATTAATTAAGTTTAATCCAATATTATCATTGGAATATATTCCCATTGCATTTACATCTGTTGGGCTTGTATAATTCATGGTTATATTATAAACCGTGATATTGTCCCATCCAATGTATAATCCAGCATTGTGATTGTCTGGAAAACTTTTATCTAAAACAAAATTAAGGTTTGCTAAGATTATTTCAGATGCATTTAAATTAAAGACAGTATTGTAAAATACAGTGTTATCTCCAGTTATTTTAGTATTGTTCTTATCAATTGTCAATACTCCTTTATCCTCGAAGTCACCTTCAAAGAAAAGTATGGAACCACCGTATTCAGTTTTTAAAATACCTTCATCATCAAAATACTTAGTTAAATTCTCTTGGCTTATTATGAAACTTTTATTTATTGAATCATCTGAAGAGTTATTTTCATCCACTTCATATTCCCTATTAGAATCATTTGAATGATTGTTTTCCTCTTCAATTTTTAAATTACTTGAAGGGATGTTAAATTTTTCCTCTTCAATTTTTAAATTACTTGAATGAGTATCTTCATTTAATTCCAAATAAAAATCTTCACTATTTTGAGAATCATGTGCTTTTTCTAAAACATTAGAAGAAGAATAGGAGTTTTGATTTATATTTTCAATACTAATTTCATTAAGCTCATTAGAATCATCATTATCATCTAAATTAATTGCAGATGCAGAAACTAAGTTAATGCTTAATAAAACCATTATAATTATTGAAAATAACAATATAAATCTTTTTATTTTCAAAATTCCACCTTTTAATATTTATTTTATTAAAATACCGCATTTAAAGATTGTAAAGCTTAAGCTCAAATTTTTTTAATAAAATTTTAAAATTTTTATCAATATAAATTTAAAACTTATATAATTTACTTTACTAAATATATTTTTTATATTCATTTATTAAATATATTTTGCTTTTTAATTAAATTAACTTAAATTATTTTTTCTAAAATAAGGATTTAACTTAAAATTTAATAAAATTTTCAATTTAATATTTTCAAATATAAAGGATTATATATTATAAAAAATAAAATATTCAAATAAAATTTATATCTTTTCAAGGATGTTTGAAATTTATGATAAAAAAAGTATTTATTTCAAGTTTAATAATTTTAATCTTATCAATGGGAGTTGTTTCAGCAGAAGATTTAAATTTAAATGATGATTCTGATAATTCACTATCTGAAGATTTAAATGCTAATATGGTATCTCTTGATTATGAAGATACTTCTTTAGATACTAATTTAGCCACTATTGAAAGCTGTAATGAAGATTCAAATGATAAAGCTTCATATACAGACAATCTTAATAATGATTCAGGTTCTGATAGCTTAGAAAATGATAATTTACAATCTAGCGAATCTCCTATTTTAAGGGAAGAGAATGATGAAATAATTGTAAATGATTGGGAGGAATTGCAGCATTACTGTTCATTGGAAGATAAGAATTACACACTAAAATTAAAGGAAAATACAAATTTTTATCCAATGGATCCGGCAAATTCCTCTTATCAGATTCTAATAAAAAACAATGTAACAATCATTGGAAGTGAAGGATCATACATTGGAGATACCTCCCCAGATCCAAGATATATCAATTATGCTCCAATGCTAACTGAAGATGATTCAAAGATAGGGGTTCATTTGGAAAACATTACATTTAAATGGATAGGCACTACCCAAGGAAACCAAGGTGTCTTCTTAACAATGGCTGGAGACACATATAATTCAATTAAAAATTGCCATTTCCATAATATAACCACAACTACAGGGCATTCTGCAATCGTTTATATTAAAAGAGGAGATGCCGCATTAGATAATTGTACATTCATTAACTGTTCTAATTCATTTGGATGTGTAAGCATTTATGACCCTTTAGACGATCCTTATGGTGTTTGTGATAGTGCTCGAATGACCATGGACAATTGTTATTTTGAAGGAAATTATGCCTCTACAGAACCAGGTTGTATAAATAACTGTGGAGTATTAGTTGTGAGAAACACTACATTTTATAATAACTCTGCCTATTGGTGGGCTGGAGCAATTCACACTCACGGTGGTGCAAATACAACCATTTACAATTCAAATTTCACTGATAATCTAGCAGGATGGAATGGTGGAGCATTGTACACATATAGTTGGCTGCAAATCTATAATTCCACTTTCAAAAGCAATAAATGTATAACAAACAATGGTGGTGGAGCTATCGGAGCTTGTTGGTATCTTCATGCTCCATTCATTCATATTGAAGATACAGTTTTTGAAGATAATGAAAATACCTGTTGGGAGATAGGTGGTGAGTCTACCACCGGCACAGGTCGTGGAGGAGCAATATCCATTATGGATCAAGGATTGCTTGAAGTTTTCAATTCAACATTTATAAAAAACAGTGCTTCAATTGGAACTGCAATCTGTGTTATTGAATACGATTATAGTGGTGAACACTTGCCTCTTGAGGTTAGGATTGTTGGAAATAAGTTTATTAACCATACTCGTGTTGGAGATGTATTGGATATTAGAACAAATGAAAACACCACATGCATTATTCAAGATAACTATTACCTAAACAATTCCATTGAATTTTCTAAACTTAATCTGACTTTCTCAGAAATTGGTGGAGTGTATTATTTCAATATAGATGTGAATTTAACCCATCCAAAATCATATGATGCTGATATTTTAGATAAATGCTTATATGACATTTACTTGAATGGAAGCTATTTAAAAACAATAAACGATAGAAACTTTACATTAAGCGACATTGAAAAAACATATGTTTATATTCATCCATCAATAGGAAGCATGAACTCTAATGAAGTATATGCAGTTATTAGAAAGAATTCAACTGTTTCAATCAATGTTTCAGATATTGAATATGGTGAAAATCAAACAATTAGCTTTATTGTTAATCCTAGTGAAGCAAGTGGTAATCTAACAGTTTTAGCTAATAATAAAACTTATAAACTTAATCTCACAAATCCAAATCTGAATTTAGGTATTTTGCCTGCTGGCGAATATAACGTAACTGTTAGTTATAGTGGAGATTTAGATTATTTTCCTTCTACAAATAATGCTTCATTTACAGTTAATAAGAAAGTTTTAGAAGATGATGTAATTGTTAATAGTTCAAATGTCTCTATAAAATTACCTGCTGATGCCAAAGGAAGTTTAACATTGATGATTGATGGTAAATCCATTACAAAAATCTTAGTAAATGGCAGCACCACTATTAAGATAGCTGGCTTAAACCCTGGAACTTATAAGGGAACTGCAACCTACTCAGGTGATGAAAACTATGCTCCAATCAGTAAAAATATCACAATAAGCATAAAAGATTCAGAATATGGTATAACTGTTAATAGTTCAAATGTCTCTATAAAATTACCTGCTGATGCCAAAGGAAGTTTAACATTGATGATTGATGGTAAATCCATTACAAAAATCTTAGTAAATGGCAGCACCACTATTAAGATAGCTGGCTTAAACCCTGGAACTTATAAGGGAACTGCAACCTACTCAGGTGATGAAAACTATGTTCCAATCAGTAAAAATATCACAATAATCATAAAAGGACCTACTCCAGTTAAAGTCGCTACCAAACTAAGTGCTCCTAAAGTAACTGCCACTTACAATGTTGCTAAAAACCTTATTATTACTCTTAAAACTAATGATGGCAAAGCTTTAGCAAACAAGAAGGTAACAGTTAAGCTTGGATCCATTAGCAAAACATTAACAACCAACAGCAAAGGCCAAGTAAGTGTAAATGTTGCTACATTGATTCCTAATACTTATACCAGCATTATTAAATTTGATGGTGATAATGATTATGCCTCTTCTAGTTTAAACTCTAGAGTTGTTTTAACTAAAGCTAAAGTTAAGCTTGCAACTAAAGCTAAAACCTTTAAAGTTAAAGCAAAAACTAAAAAACTAAGAGCAACCTTGAAGGACAATAAAGGTAAAGTGATGAAAAAAACCAAGCTTAGTTTTAAGGTTGGCAAGAAGACTTACATCGCAAAAACCAATAAAAAAGGTGTAGCTACCTTTAAAGTTAAATTAACTAAAAAAGGCAAATACACTGGAACTGTCAAATTTGCAGGAAACAAATACTTCAAAGCATTAAGCAAAAAAGTAAAAATAACCATTAAATAATAAGTGAATAAGATTTTATTTTATTCACTACTATTTTTTTCTTTTTTTATAGTAGTTTACAAAGCTTTTTCTTATACTTTATTTATAAGGATTTGTAAAATTAGTTTCGTAAATGACTATAAAAAAAGTTTTGTTCTTCTTTTTCTTTTTAAAAGCTTTGTTCTTTTTACTCCCTTTAAAATTTTTCTTCTTTTTTATATTTTTAATTTTAGAATCTCTTTTATTACTTTTATTCAAATTATTTTTATTTTATCTAAAACTTATTTGATAAAATTTAAATATATTGATTATCATATTAAAGTATATATTAATTTAATTAAGTTTAAATTGATATTTAGGTAAAAATTTATCTTGAAAATATTAGGGTTGTAAAATTTTATAGGCTTAAATTTATTTTTAATTATTTTATTTATAAATAAATAATAAATTTTTATTTTTAAACCTAAACTTTTAAATTTTTATTTTTAAGCTTAAACTTTTTTACAACCTCAAAATATTGAAAAAACGAAGGTGATTCTTATGAAACCCAATTATTTTATTTTGGTTTTGGTTTTAATATCCATTATCTCTATTGGAGCTGTTAGTGCTGTAGATGATACAGATATTGGAACCAGTGTTTTAGAGACTACTGATGATTTATCTGTAGATGATGTTTCTGCAGATGAAAGTATTGATGAAAGTAGTCCAGTTGAGGAAAATATTGATTTGCCTGCAGATGATGTTTCTGTAGATGATGATTTAAGTGAAAGCAATATAGTTGATGAAAGCGAAGATTTATCTATAGATAGTGTTTCTGTGGATGGTGATTTAGGTGAAAGCAATATAGTTGATGAATTATCTATTAACAAAAACTCTAAACTCCCAGCAACTAATTGGGTAAATCCTAGTAATGTATATACCTTTTTCAATAATGATGGAACATTAAAGTTGACTAGTGATAATAAATATATTTTCACAGGAAACTTTCAAATCGGATCTTATTCATTTTACACATTTATAATAAATAGACCTTCAAATTTAACAATGACTGGAGCTACATTTTTTGGCTTATCCTTTAATTTTACTGCTCCTAATTCAAATTTAACTGGTGGAACATATCTAAATGTTTGGGATATGAGTGTTAATCAAAATGTCATGTCTGTTTCAGCTAATAATGTTTCTATTTCTAATACTAATTTTGATGTTTATCCTACTCATGATAGTGATTATATTGGTATTGATGTTAAAAATGCTAATAATACTGTGATAAAAAATAATATAATAAATTATAATATGTCTGGTTTACTCTATCCAAATTATTATAATTATGTAATTAGATTAGTAAACAGTAATAATGCCACTATTCAGAACAATACTATCAATGCAGTTTTACCATTTAAAAGTGTTAATTATAATGTGACTTTTCCAAATATTGATACTGATTTAGTTGCAGGTATTGGAATACAAAGTTCTCATGGATTTAAACTTTTGAATAATACTATTTCTATCTTTGGAAAAAGTTTTAGTAATTCATATCCAACATTAGATACTATTATCATTGTTCAATCTAATAATGGAATTATTTCTGGCAATGTTATTAATGAAACTGATACTAATAATAATGCTACTGTAAAATATTTATATGGTATTGATCTTTATGAATTATCTAATGTGACTATTTCAAATAATAATATTACTATGTATAGTCCAAGTGGACAAGTTAGTCCTCAAGGTGCAGGTACTGCTTATCCTATTCAAATAACTGGTCCTGTAAGTGATATTTTTATTCATGACAATAATTTAACTACTGAAAATAATGGCCCTAATCTAGGTATTTATTCCCAAAATTATTATGGAACAACTAATATTACAATTTATAATAATTTTATTAATGTAACTGGTAGAGCTTCAGATAAACTTTATGCATTAGTTTCTGGTATAGAACTTCAAGATACATATGCTGAAGTTTATAATAACACTATTTATGTTCAAAATCTTAATAATTATATTAGTAATTATACTATTTTTGGTATAAGTTATAATCAAACTACTCCAGGCAATCATACATTTAATATTCATGACAATACAATTAGAACCAACGGACATTATGCAGTTTATTTAACATCATCAGTTAATAGCACTGTTAATCATAACTTCTTAGAGACTTATGATCTATGTGGTAATAACGCAGTTTATGCTCCAGGAGCTAATATAACAAACAATTATTGTTCTTGTCATAATTATAGCGGTACTCCAACAAATTGCAATTGTAATTCAAATAGGGCGATTTCTAACAACAAAAATAAGAAAAAAGAGAATTTAGCTGGAGTTTATGAGGAAATCTTAACTGACGATCCTCAAACTATTGAATTACATGTTGGCCCAAATACAGAAGATGGAAATGGAACTATAGAAAACCCATATGCAAATTTATTTATAGCATGGGGCGAGAACATAAATAAACTAAACATTACTTCTCCAACAAACATTATTATTAATTTCATGGATGGAACTTATTCATTCACTAGAGAAGATTTTGAAATAATTGAAGAAAGAGGATATGAAGCTTCCGATTGGGGTTTTTTATTAAATAGCAATATGAATATAACACTCCAAGCTGTTAATAACAATTCAGTTAATTTTACATTTGAACATGGAACATGTTTACCTTTAGATTCTTATAACACTGAATGTGGCGGAATCAAATTATCCAGCATTAATATCATTTTAGATGCAGAAAGTATTTCTTTACCTGGAGCTTGGGCATTTAGTGATGGCAAGGTAATTTATGAAAAATGTATCTTCTATGTAAATGCAACATTTATGATTGGGGATCAAACTAATGAAAAGACATTAATCGACTGTATTTTTGATGGTAAAGGTGATGGGATTCTTACTTTTTGGAACGAATACAATTTAGATTTGATATCAATTAATTACGCTACTTTCTATAATTTATCTGGACTTAAATTTGAACATTGGATGGATACCATCACTGGAATGGTTAATGCTAATTATAATTGGTGGGGTTCTAATACTCCAATTTCCGATCCTTATGTAAATGCATCCATTTATGCAATTTATAATACTACTATAAATTATATTGGAAATAACCAATGGGAAGTTATTGGCAAATTAACTTGGAATGACGGAACTGACGAGGGCATTGAAAGATTATATAACATGCCTGTCTCACTAATTTCCTCCACCGGCACATTCAATGAGACCAATCCCATATTAAAAAATGGTATTTTTAAAGTTACTTATACTAGCAATAACCTAACTAATGAAATCAATGCCATTTGCGATAAAGAAAACCAAACATTAAGTTTTCTTAAAAATATCGATCTGGGCCTTAGCGTAAACGATATCATTTACGGCGAATATACTAATGTCACTGTAAATGTTTCCCCACTTATTGATGCAATGCTTAATGTTACCGTAAATGGCCAAATATATTCTATTAAAGCAGACACAACCACAGTTGTTCCCATTACTGAACTCTTAGATATAGGCAATTATACAGTTGATGTTGTTATATTTGATGCAGAAAACATTTATAGCACCAATTCAACAAGCTTTGAGGTAAAACCTGTTCTTACCCCTAGCAATGAAACTAATGACACCCCTGTAACTCCCGCTAAAGTCAATACCCAACTCAATGCCCCTAAAGTAACCGCTACATATAATGTTGCTAAAAAACTTGTCATCACCCTTAAAGATGCAAATGGCAAAGCATTAGCAAACAAGAAGGTAACAGTTAAGCTTGGATCCATTAGCAAAACATTAACAACCAACAGCAAAGGCCAAGTAAGCCTTAACATTGCAAGCCTTCTTCCCAAAACCTACACCGCAACAATTAAATTTGCAGGAGACAACAACTATACTGCTTCTAGTATAAAATCTAAAGTCATCGTCAAAAAAGCCAATATAAAACTTTCAACTAAAGCTAAAACCTTTAAAGTTAAAGCAAAAACTAAAAAGGTAAGAGCAACCTTGAAGGACAATAAAGGTAAAGTGATGAAAAAAACCAAGCTTAGTTTTAAGGTTGGCAAGAAGACTTACATCGCAAAAACCAATAAAAAAGGTGTAGCTACCTTTAAAGTTAAATTAACTAAAAAAGGCAAATACACTGGAACTGTCAAATTTGCAGGAAACAAATACTTCAAAGCATTAAGCAAAAAAGTAAAAATAACCATTAAATAGGGAAAATTAATTTTTTCTCTATTTACTTTTTTTTATTTTATTCTCTTTATTCCATCTACTCTTTTTAAATATTATTTTATTTTTAATCAATTATTTTTATTTAAAAAAAGTTTTTATTTAATTTTATTGATTAATGTATATAATTTACAGTTATATAGAAAGTTATATATTATTTTCCACTTTTTGATAATAAGCCTTAAAAACCATAAAAATAAGAAATTTTTTAAAAAATTTTTAAAAAAACATTAAAACTAAATCGCTTAAAAATATGTTTTTACTATTTTATATAATATTTAAAATTTAGATTAGTTTAATCAAGATTCCATTTGGAGCCCATACTCTAAAAAAAATTATTTCACTTAGAAAAGACAGTGCAAATTTTATATATCTTAAAGATTTTCATAATGCAAATTGTGCAAAAACATAATAGTGATTTATAAAAGAACTTAGTATAAACTCTAAAAACTGATTTAAAGACTAATTTAAAAAATTCTAAAAAAGAGGCAACTTAGCAAAAATTAAGGAATCACCAAAATAAACATATAGGAATCACTAAAATAAAAATATAGTTATATAAAAAATTAAGAAATAAATAAAAAAGATTGATATAAAAATTATATTGGAAAAGAGATAAAAATGATTGAAAAATTATTATAGCTAATTTTCAATCATTATCAGCTTTCCTGCTTTATGGTCTTTATAAACTTTAATCAAATCACTGTATCCCTCACTAGAAGATGAACTGACATCAGGTCTTTCATTCAACTGCTGAGCTTGATCTATCTCGTCATGGAATCTCCTTCATCACCTTAATCAAAAACCTTTTGCAATTAAACTTTACCATAAAATAATTACCCTCCTAAAACTACATAACAATATAGGATTTTTAGGAATAAAAAATTATATTAATTAAATTAAATAAGCTTACAATTAAATGATACTACAATTATTAAAACTATTGTTTAATTAATTAAATAATTAAAATAATAGAACTATAATATAAATCTAAATTTTATAAATTACTTATCCTAGATAAATTATCCATAATCAATCAATTAGTTTGAAAATAATCTATTAATTTTAAAATTAAGAAAATACTCGAACTATCTTTTAAAAAAAAAGCGGTTTAAAAATTAAAAAATAATCTAAAAAAATAGAAACTAAATTAACAAAACAATAAAAAAAAATTAAAAAATAGAAACTAAGTTAACAAAAACAATGAAAATTTAAAAAACAATCAAACTTTTATCATAAAAAGTTTGATAGATAAACGCCGAGACTGGGATTTGAACCCAGGCGGAGATTACCCCACGGGATTTCAAGTCCCGCGCCTTACCAGGCTAGACTATCTCGGCATATAAAATGAATGATTAAATTTGAAAATAAATCCATTAATTAATTAATAAAAATAATTAAAAAGGGTAATCTAATTTAGTGAAATATTTATAAAAATATAAAATAAAAAGTATGAAAATGTTTAATGAATAAAATAGCTTTCAATTCATAATATAACTTAATTATTTAAGTTCAATTTCAATACTTACATTATCTGGAACACTTACTTTCATAATTTGTCTCATAGCTCGCTCATCAGCACCAATTCCAATTAAGCGTTTGTGAATACGAAGTTCCCATTTTTCCCAAGAAGCTTTTCCTTCTCCATCTGGAGATTTTCTAGTTGGTACAACTAATTTCTTTGTAGGTAATGGAATAGGTCCAGAAATATCTACACCAGTTCTTTCAGAAATTTTCTTTAACTGGTCACAGACATAGTTAATTTTTTCAGGATCAGTACCTGTAAGTTTAATTCTAGCTTGATTCATATTTTAATCCTCCCAAAAATGGCATAATAACCTAGTTTAAATCCAAATATGATTAAACTAGATTATAATCTAGATTAAAACATACTATAGATTTAAAATAATAATTATTTAAAACCTAAAAATAAAGATTTAAATTTATTAGAAAAAGTTCTAAAAACATTGAACTAATAAATTTTTACAATAAAAAACTAAAAAAAATAAAATGAATAATTTATTTAAAAATTAAACATCATAATTATTTTTTATCAGTTACTTTAAGACATAAACCAGCTGCTACAGTTTGACCCATATCTCTGATAGCGAATCTTCCCATTGGAGGAATGTTTGCAGCTTCTTCCATAACCATAGGTTTGGTTGGTTTAACTTGTACAATAGCTGCATCACCAGTTTTAATGAAGTCTGGTTTGTTTGGTTCAGGTTGACCAGTAGCAGGGTCAAGTTTGGAAGTTAAGTCTAAGAAAGTACATGCAGTTTGTGAGGTGTGACAGTGGAATACAGGGGTGTATCCAACAGTGATTACACCAGGGTGTTGTAATACAACAACTTGTGCAGTAAATTCTTTAGCTACAGTAGGAGCATCTGAAGTGTGTCCAGCTACATCTCCTCTTCTGATATCGTTTTTACCTACACCTCTTACATTGAATCCGATATTATCACCAGGTTCAGCTTCAGGGAAAATTTCGTGGTGCATTTCGATAGATTTTACTTCACCGGATGCTCCAGCAGGTTCAAAGATAACATTGTCTCCTTGTTTCATTACACCAGTTTCTACTCTTCCTACAGGTACAGTACCTACACCAGTAATGGAGTATACATCTTGAATAGGAACTCTTAATGGTAAGTCTACAGGTTTTTCAGGAGGTACTAATTTGTCTAATGCAGTCATAAGTGCATCTCCTTTGTACCAGGACATGTTACCACTGACTTCTTTAATGTTGTCCCCTTCAAATGCAGATATAGGGATGAAAGTAGTAGTTGCAGGGTCTTTACCAATAGATTTGAGTAATTCAGATACTTGGTCTTTTACTTCGTTGAATTTTTCTTCACTGTAATTTACCATATCCATTTTGTTGATTGCAATGATTAATTGTTTAATACCTAAAGTCATGGATAAGAACATGTGTTCTTTGGTTTGTGGCATTACACCATCGTTAGCAGCTACTACTAATACAGCTGCATCAGCTTGGGATGCACCAGTAATCATATTTTTAACAAAGTCTCTGTGACCAGGACAGTCTACTACGGTGTAGTCGTATTTATTAGTGGAGAATTTTTGGTGAGCTAAGTCAATAGTTACTCCTCTTTCTCTTTCTTCTCCTAATTTATCCATAACAAATCTAAATTTGTCTTCACCTTCATCTAATTGTTGTTCAGCAATAGCACCTGCTTTTAACAACAAGTGTCCTACAAGGGTAGATTTACCATGATCTACGTGTCCAATAAATGCTAAATTTAAATGTTCTTTTGCTTTTGCCATTATAAAACCTCATTTTATAAATTGTATATTAGTTAAGTATATAATTAAGTAATATTATTTGTTAAGTTAATTTAATATTGTTGAATCTTGTTGAATAATATTTTATGAATCAATATCTTTATATCAACGATATATCAACGGATTTATTTTATAGCTACATCTAAAAATTAGATAGTAAAATTATCTAATATAAAATAAATCATATGTAATATATGAATACTCAACTATATGTATGTTATTATATTTCTTATAATATATAAACTATATGATTATAAGATATTATTTTTTTTATGAAATGAAATAACTAAAAAAATAATAAAAAAGTTATGAATAAAATTTAATTAATAATCCAATTAAAATTTTTATAAAGTTTTTAAATAAAAAAATTAAAAGTTAGGAAATGGAATTCCTAAAATTTAAAATAAAAAATCAAATGCAAGTAATCAGACTATCCTAAATAGTGATCAGGACCATAAGGTTCTGGAGACAATCCTTTTCTTTGTCTAATTTCTTTTACAATTTGACCTTGTAATTCCCTTGGTAATCTTTCGAAACCAACCATTTCAGTAGACCATAAACATCTACCTGCTGCTGCAGATCTGATATCACCAGCAAATCCGAACATTTCTGCTACAGGAACTTTGGATTCGATATCAACCATGTCACCATCTTGTTCCATATTTACAATTTGACCTCTTCTGTTTTGAATCTCACGGGTACACGCACCCATATAATCAGAAGGAGTGTTAATAAATACTTTTTGTATAGGTTCAAGTAATGCAGGTTGAGCCATCATCATACCACCATAAATAGCTTTTCTGATAGCAGGCAATACTTGTGCAGGTCCTCTGTGAACTGCATCTTCGTGAAGTTTTGCATCTACAAGTTTAAATTTCATACCCATAGCGATTTCGTTTGCAATAGGACCATCCTGTAATGCAGATTCAAAACCTTCAATTAAAAGTTCTTTTACTTCATCTAAGTATTGGATACCACGAGTTGCATTGATGAATAATGATCTGTTGTTTACATCCCATACTCTTCTTGCTTCTTCTTTATCTAAACCGTATTCCATGAAAGTAGCAGCTTCCTCTTTACCTTTGACTTTTCCTTCTTTAATGTCACCATTTTGAAGAGCTTTAAACATTTCATCAGATAAAGGTTCAATTTCAAGATAGAATCTGTTGTGTTTGTTTGGAGATTTACCCTCTACCGGCCCAGCAGTTCCAGCAACGGTTTCTCTGTATACAACAATAGGTTCAGAAGTTTGGATATCCACACCTTTATTATTAATTCTTACACCGATAACTTCTAAGTGAAGTTCTCCCATACCAGAAACTAAGTGTTCACCAGTTTCTTCGTTAATTTCAACATGGATGGTTGGGTCCTCTTTAGCAGTTTGTCTTAACACTTCAATAAGTTTTGGTAAGTCTTTAGTGTTTTTAGCCTCTACAGCTACAGTAACTACCGGTTCAGAGATGTGTTCTAATCCTTCAAACTCTACAATTTTATTTTCAGGAGAACAGATAGTTTCCCCAGCAGTAGCTCCCTTTGCACCGGTAATATATACAATGTTACCTGCAGGAACTTTTTCAGTAGCTACTCTTTCAGGACCGAAGTAAACACCTACCTGCTGCACTCTAGATTTAGCACGGCTACCTACCAAGTATACTTCAGTACCTTGTTCTACAGTACCACCATATACTCTACCAGTAGCTACTTCACCAGCATGCTTATCTACAGATACATTAGTAACCATTACAGCTAAAGGTCCATCAGGACTAGTGTGAATCATAGCTTGACCAGCTTCACTTTCTAAGTCTCCATCCCAAATGTTAGGGCATCTATATTGTTGGGAAACTTCAGGAGATGGTAAGTGTTCTACTACCATACCTAATAATACTTCAGCTAAAGGTACTTTTTGAGCTAATTCTTTTTGATTATCATTATTACAGTAATCAATAATATCTTTAAAGTTAATTCCAGTCTCTTGCATCATAGGAACGTTAATAGCCCAATTATGGTATGCAGAACCAAATGCTACACTACCATCACTTACATCTACATTCCATTCATCTTTTTTATCTTCAGGAACCATAGATCTAACTAATTTATTAGCTTCAAGAATAATATCCATAAATTTTCTGGATAATTCCTCTGGCCCTAATTTTACTTCGTTGATTAATCTGTCAACTTTGTTGATGAATAATACAGGTTTAACTTTTTCTTTTAAAGCCTGTCTAAGTACAGTTTCAGTTTGAGGCATGATACCTTCTACTGCACATACAACAACTACTGCACCATCTACAGCTCTCATTGCACGAGTTACGTCTCCACCAAAGTCAACGTGACCTGGAGTATCAATTAAGTTAATAAGATATTCTTCATCATGGTAATTGTGTACCATAGATACATTTGCTGCATCAATGGTAATACCACGAGCTTGTTCTTGTTCGTCGAAATCTAAGAATCTTTGATCTCCAGCAAGTTCTTCAGAAATCATCCCTGCACCTGCTAAGAGGTTATCGGATAAAGTAGTTTTACCGTGATCAATATGTGCACAAATACCTATGTTTCTAATAGAGCTAGGTTGGTACATCAATTCTTTGATTTTTGCAATCATTTTGTCTCGTCTACTCAAAATCATCACCTATAACATATGTTTTGTAATTTAAGTCAATATATCTAAGTTATAACACTAATAACATAATTTAAGATTAAGTTATAACACTAATGAAATCTAAATTTAAAATTAAGTTATAACAATTTACTAACATCTAAATTTAAGATTAAGTTATAACAATTTAATAAGATCTAAATTTAAAATTAAAAAATAAAAATATTTAAAAATTTTAAAAATAAGAAAGAATGAATTTTTAAAAATTTAAATAAAAATAAAAATTAAACAGAAAAATCATGAAAAATCCTAATGAATATATAAAAAATATCCAATGGAACCTAATAAACTATTCTGATTAATTCTATAATGATTAAAAAGATTAAAAATTAGTGTGCTGCTTTTGCAACTCTTTCTTTTTCTTCTTTTTTCTGCAATGCAAAACTTCTTGTATCCTCTTCAGAAGCAAAGATTAACTCATTTGCTAAACATTCAGCAACAGATTTCCTGTTTTTGAATGCAGATTGTAAAGTTCCTCTAGTTAAGAATCCTAAAGAAAGGTCCACTCTTCTCTGTGGAGAGATATCTACTGCAACCTGATATCCAATACCACCATATTTAATACGGGTAGTCTCTTCACGAGGAGAAGTTTTTTCTACAGCATCAACTAAAACTTGAACAGGGTTCTTTTTAGTTCTTTTGTGAATAATTTCTAAAGCTTCTTTTACAATATTGTAAGCCTTGTTCTTTTTACCAGAGTTTCTTTCAGTTCTCATAATTTTGTTCATTAATCTTTCTACAATAGAAACTTTGGATTTTGCAAATTGTCTTTTTACATGTCTACCTAAAGTATGAGGAACTATAGTTTCATCTAAGCATATGTATCTTTTTAAACCTAAGTCTTCTACTTCTACTTCATCAAGGTCCCATTTATCAAATAATTTAGCCATAAAATTACCTCAATTATCTTACTGGTTTATCAATTTTTCCACTTACCATTTCAGATAAAGCAACATTATTAACTTTACTTACTTTCCAACGAACTCCAGGAATATCTCCCATAGATCTTCCAGATGGTCCACCGATACCTTCAATCATAACTTCATCGTGCTCATCGATAAAACCTATTGCTCCATCACCTGGTGCAAATGCAGTTAATTGTTTACCATTTTTAATTAATTGAACACGAACACATTTACGAATAGCAGAGTTAGGTTGTTTTGCTTCAATTCCAACTTTTTCAATAACAATTCCTCTAGCTTGAGGTGCCCCTTCAAGAGGGTCTGCTTTTACATCTAAACGTAGTGCTCTTCTTTTGTAATCTACGTCTTTCCATTTAAAATTTTGTCTATTCTTTTTAAGCTTTTTAGCAGCAAAAAGTCCTGGCATATTTATTCTTCCTCTCAATTTATAAGACAAATGTCTTTTTGAATAAATTATAAGATTAAAATAATCAATTCCATATTAAATAAAAGTCCACCGCTGCGATTTACTATTATACCTACTTCACCATCATCTTTAAACTACTTTTAACTATTCAAATTTACTGATTAAGCTGATTAAACTTATTTATTTAAATATTAAATTTAAATATTCTAATTTGAATACAAAGATAGAATAATCTATAATAGCAATCCAAACTTCTATAATAAAATAGAATAAAGTTATAGAATCTAATTAAATACAATAATTAATTTAAAAAATTGATAATTAATTAATGTTAAAGTCATTGAAAATCAATATAAGGAAATATTCCATATTGAAACTGATCAATGAATATTTATATAAAATAATATAGGTTAAACTATAAACAAAAAAAACTATAGCGAAAATGCACACGATAGCTATTAGTTCTAAAGAAATAAAAATATTATAGCAAAAATATTATAAAAATTAACATTGAATTAATTGAAAAAATGCTAATAAAATATAATATAACCTATTATAATAATATATTATATTAACTTTATTAATAAATGTTTGGTTTTTGAATAAAATTATAATAAGTTAAAATAAAAAAAATAAAAAAAGATTTAACATAATCTAAAATTATTATAATTTAGATTATGTAAAATTAATCATAAAGAGTAATGCAAAACAAAACTATTAGAAAATAGCTTATTTTAAAATAATAGTCTTGTAGAAACCCTCTTTTAAAATATTTGAATTAATACTAAAAATAAAAATAAAGAGTCTAAAATGATTGTTTAAATAAAACAAGTGAAAAAATTCTATATTAATCTAAATTTTACATGGTTTCTACAAGGTTAAAATAATATTATACTAGAAAAATAACCTATTTTAAAATAATATTATACTAGAGAACAACCTATTTTAAAATAATACTATACTAGAAAAATAACCTATTTTAAAATAATGTTATTTATTTCATGTTGTCTTTTTGCTAATAATTTTGCTCTTTCAATGTTAATACCATTTTTACCAATAGCTATTCTTTTATTAGAAGAATCTGTATTAACAAGAGCTATTTTTTCATTGTTGTTTTTCTCAACAATCTTAATGGATTTTAACTCTGCAGGAGATAAAATATTTTTAATAAATTGAGCTGAATCTTCATTATACTCAATGATTTCTACTTCTCTACCTACTGCTTTTTTAACTTTGGTTACGGTGCTTCCACCTTTACCGATAGCTAAACCCATATCACCATTCTTAACGACAAAAGTTACTTTGGTATTTTCATCATCAAGGATACAATCTTTAACCATTGCACCAGTCATACTCTCAAAGAGAGCTATGAAACGGATTTCATTTGCATTAAATTTAATAGACACAAAATCTACCCCATTGCTTATAAGATAGTAGAATCTCCTGGATCGTTTATGATTAAAGTAGCAACAGTAAATGGTTTACCACAAACAGAACCTAAGTCTACACTTGTACCTTCATATACAATGTAAGGAATTTCAGAGAGATTTGCATAATATTCTACATCTTCTAAAATTTCTTTAGGACTGTTAGATGCAACAACTGCAAGTCTACCTTTACCTAATTTTAAAGATTGAATAGATTTTTCTGAGCCGAGAGTGACATCACCTGTGTCTACTGCAACTCTTATTCCTCTTTCTATATCCATCATCTGCCTCCTAAATTTTAATTTAAAAAATCATCTTTCTCAAGATAAGAAAATTCTATCAAAGGATAATAAATAATATCATCTTAAGATAAACCATATCTTACTCAAGATAAATTTATTTCATAGAGTAATAAAATATGTGCTATTAAATAAAATAAAATTAAATAACAAATATCAAAATTAAACTATTACATTTTAATTATAATAATATCTATTATTTATAATTTATTAATTTTTTTAATAATATTTATTATTTATAATTTATTGATTTTTCTAATAATATCTATTATTATTTTATAATTTATTGATTTTTTAATAGAATATTCTAAATAAAATTATTCTTAAATTATTAGTTCATTAAATAAGAATAACTATGAATATGAAAATATTACTCAAAATTATAGAAATATAAAAAATTTAAATTAAGTAATTTAAATTATAAAAAATTTAAGTTATAAAAAATTAAATTAAGTAATTTAAATTATAAAAAAATTAGATTAAGTAATTTAAATTATAAAAAAATTAAATTAAGTAATTTAACAAATCAAAGACTTATCAAATTAAATAATTCAATTAAAAAATTTAAATTTTTAATTTTAATATACATCTGGTTTCATTGTTACACTTACTGATCCAGTACCTAATGGTATTGGTTGACCAATGATAATGTTTTCAATAATACCAGTTAAATCATCCATTTCTCCTCTAATACTTGCATGAAGTAAATGTTTACCAGTTTCTTCAAATGCTGCACGAGCAAGAACACTTGATTTTTCACCACTAATACCATGTCTTCCAATAGATTTTACTACACCTTCAGAAGTCATCATATCAGCAACTAACATGATATGTCTAATATCAACAGTTAAACCTTGGTCTGATAAGGTACGGTTAAGCTCATGAACAATTGCATTACGAGCAGCTTCAATACCTAAGACAGTTTCAATTTCATGAATATCATTGGTGCTTGACCTTGCTTTATCAATACCTTCTTCATTAAATATTGCTTTAAGATTAGAACCTTCGGTATGAATAATCCATTCATCATCACCTTTACGGATAATAACTTTACCAATACCTTTAGTTCCACTAATCTGCAAATCACGAACTTTATCTGCAAGAAGCCTAATTTCCCTGATAGTAGCATTTTTAGGTTTAAAGGTTAATTTATAATCATCTTCAATTTCAACTTTCTTAAATATTTTTTCAACATGCGCAATGATATTATCATAGTCTAATCTTCTAGATTGAATTTTATTTGGATCAAGGGTAGCAACAACTTGCATACTACCATAATCTAAGTTGAAATCTAATAATATATCATTTATAGTACTTTTACCAATTTTATTTGCTAATTTTCTAACAAATTCTTCATCATTTTTGTATTCATCTTCAAAGAAAATATCCATAGTAGGTGTTGAAATCTTTTTCCTAGCATCTACAATTTCAATTAACCTTGGAAGCCCAAGAGTTACGTTTAACTCAGCTACCCCTGCATAGTGAAAAGTACGCATGGTCATTTGAGTACCAGGTTCACCTACAGATTGAGCTGCAACTGTACCTACTGCTTCTCCTGCCTCAATATAAGCCCTTCCATAAGCTTCATTAACTTTAAGTACTAATTCATTTAACTCATCATAACTTAAGTCCCTTTTTATATAAACTCTTACTAAATCCTTAATATAACTTGGAGGAAAATTGATTTGATTTTTCTCAATTACATCTAGAACTTTAGAAATAGTTTCAGGTAGAAGATTATATTGTTCAACACTAAGCTCTTCTTCAAGAGCTTTAATTAAATAAATATTATTATCTTTAGAATATTCAATATCATTAATTGCAAGCTCTTTTTCAAGAAGAACCAATGTATTTAACTCATTGTATAGTAATTTTTCTTTAGTGAAAGTAATTGCAGATTCAATAATATCAGTCTTTGAAATATCCATTCCATTATTTTCAAATATTTCCTCTACAAGAAGAATTCTAGAAATCAAAGAATTTAACTCATCATCATCTAATTCCCCATCACTGTAAAGTTGTGATAAGCGGATTAGATAAATTTCAGATGACTTGACTTTATTCTTTTTAAATGCCTTTTCAACAGTTTTAATTGAATCAATTAAATCATCTAATTCCTCATAGCTTAATTCATTATTATCATAATCCTGTTGGAAATTCTTAACATAACTATCAGAAAAATCAATTTTATTCTTTTTAAACAATTCTTCAACATTGACAATTGCTTGAGATGTTTCATTTTTATCAGCCATAAAATTGCCTCCTAACCATTAAGCTTTCTCCATGCCCTTTTCAGCATTTTTACCTGCTTTAGACATATCATTTTTAATACGCATCTCATCAATAAGTTTATCTAAGTTCGCTACATGACCAAAGTCACTTTTAGCAGGGTCAATACCTTCTTCACCAAATACACTTTGAATAACTTGACCTTTATTATCAGTAACTAATCCATCAGATCTTACATTTAAATCTTCAAGTGCATTTACAAGTCTTCTTTGCATGTAACCAGATTGTGCTGTACGAATAGCAGTATCTACAAGACCTTCTCTTCCACCCATAGCATGGAAGAAAAATTCAACAGGGTCCAACCCTTCTTTATAACTGGAATGTACAAATCCTTTAGCTTTTGCTCCTAACTCATGTTTTCTAAAGTGAGGTAAAGGTCTAGCTAAGTATCCTCTTGTAATACGTCCACCACGAACAGATTGTTGCCCTACACAAGCAGTAATCTGAGCAAGGTTTAACATAGATGCCCTTGCACCAGTACGAGCCATTACAACAGAGTGGTTTTCAACAGCCATTCCATAATCATATGAGTCATCTGGAGATTGCTTACCCATAGTAAGGTAACCTTCAGCAATTTCACCAGCAGTGTCCCTTGCTTCCCCAAGAACTTGAACAATACGCATTTCTAAAGTTTCTTCTGCACTTCTACCTGGTAAAGGTTGAAGCAAACCTTCTTCATATGTTGAAATTAATTTATCTACCTCTTGTTCAGCTTTATCTAAGTGGGCATTGATAACCTCAATAGCCTCTTCAGGAATTTCTTCATCATTGGTACCGGTAGTAATACCAGTTTTCATAATTCCACAGATAGCTAAGTCAGTAGCGCGGTCTAAGAACTCTTTTGCACGAGAAGGACCATATTCTTTAACGATTGTATCTAAGATTTTACCTGAGAAAGAACCATATGCTGCTTCATCGATAACCCCATGAGTTAATTGACCGTCTTTAATTACTACAAATGCATCATATTGACAATTTTCTTTTTGACACTCTTCACATTTTCTACAAATCTCAGCCTTATAATTCATGTTAAGATTATCTGGAAGTAATAAACTAAATAATTCCTTACCTGTCCAGTTACGGTTTTTACGTTTTAAATGCTTTTTATCAACATGAGGATTGTTTAAAAGATGTGATTTACGAATAGCTTGGAATGCTTGCTCTTCACTGAATTCAGAACCATCACGAGTTAAAAGGTAAGCTCCACTAATGTGGTCGTGAATCGCACCAATAATCGGTCCACCAAACCTTGGAGATAAAATATGCTCCTGTACCCTCATTAAAGATTTTGCTTCTGCACGAGACTCATCAGTTTGGAAAACGTGCATATTCATTTCGTCTCCATCAAAGTCCGCATTGTATGGAGGGCATACACAAAGATTTAATCTGAAAGTCTTATATGGAAGTACCCTTACTTCATGAGCCATCATACTCATTCTGTGAAGAGATGGTTGACGGTTAAACAAAACAATATCCCCATCCTTTAGATGTCTCATTACAACATCCCCCAATTCAAGGTTCTCAACAACTACCTCCTTATTAGCATCTAAAACTCTAACTTTCATCTCTTTATCATTAATGTTCTTTTTAACATAGTTAGCACCAGGATGAACATTAGGACCATTTAAAATAGCTTCTCTTAACTCATCAATATTCCATTCATTTACATAAGTAGGTACAGTTACCTCTTTTGCAATCATTTCAGGAACACCAACTTCATTGATACTAATATTTGGGTCAGGTGAAATTACAGTACGTGCTGAGAAGTTTACACGTTTACCAGATAAATTACTTCTGAATCTTCCTTCTTTCCCTTTTAATCTTTGAGCTAAGGTTTTAAGTGGCCTGCCACTTCTATGCCTTGCAGGAGGAACACCAGATGCTTCATTATCAAAGTAAGTTGTAACATGGTATTGGAGTAATTTCCAAAGGTCCTCTACAATAAGTTGTGGAGCACCAGCATCCATATTTTCAATTAACCTTTGGTTGATTCTTAAAATATCAACTAATTTATGGGTTAAGTCATCTTCAGACCTTTCACCAGTATCAAGAGTAATTGAAGGTCTTACGGTTACAGGGGGAACCGGTAAAACTGTAAGTACCATCCATTCAGGACGTGCAACTTCAGGATTAACACCTAAAACATAAGCATCACCATCAGGAATACGTTGAAGTTTTTCACGTACTTCAGATGCAGTTAGATCATAATCCTCTGTTTGATAAGAACCGTCATCATTAGTTAAAGGATTTCTATCCTCATCATATTGTCTTCTAACTTCAATAATATCGATAGGTTTTACAAGTTTAATATCCTCTTGTTCTGAACCGCAATGTGGGCAAATTTCTTTAGTTTTTTTGTCTTTGCAGATTTTATAAACTTCTTTTACAAGCTCTTCTACACTTTCACCAGCTTCATTGAGTTCTTGCATTTTTTCACTGAACTCTTCAATTTCATCTTCTTCTAAAAGAACACGTCCACATTCTGAGCATGTAGAACGTAAGATTTTATGAATATCATCACCAAAACCAACGTGAATAACTGGTCTTGCAAGCTCAATCATACCAAAGTGACCTTGGCATTCTCCACCCTTTTCACCGCAAGTTCTACATTTTAAACTAGGGTCAATAACACCTAAACGAGAATCCATAAGACCAGATTCAATTGGATAACCATCCTCATCATAAGTATCAGGCCTTTCTATTTTTACAACAGACATTTCCCTAATCTGTTCCGGTGACATCAATCCAAAATTAATTTGGTCAATTTTTTTAATAATTCCTTTCAAAATATTGGCTCCTTAAAAAATTTATTTTTATTTCAACACCTTATTTCTTAAGCTTTGTCCCCAAGAATTAATTTAGGGAAAATACATAAACTTTTAAGCTCATCTAATAATAATTTAAATGCATATGAAATTTCAACAGGATAAGTTTCAGAATCTCCACAAATTGGACAATACATTTTACGCTTGTTCTTATCATATACCGCTAACATTCCACATTCATTACAAACAACTGCTTCATATTTATCAGATTCATCTAAAAGCCTTTCTTTTAATGCAAGAGCAGCACCATGTGCAATAAGACAGTCCCTTTCCATTTCTCCAAATCTTAGTCCACCTTCACGTGCCCTACCTTCTGTTGGTTGTCTTGTAAGTACTTGTACCGGACCAGTTGAACGAGCATAAACTTTATCAGTTGTCATGTGGTGTAATTTTTGGTAATATGCAACACCTACAAATATTTCAGCTTCAATACGTTCTCCACTTACTCCATTGTATAAAGATTCGCATCCTGCAGATTCGAAACCATTTTCTTTAAGTGCCTTTTTAATTTCAGATTCTGTATCATCATTAAATGGAGTACCATCCATACGATGTCCTTCCATACAACCTGCCTTACCTGCAACCATTTCTAATACTTGACCTACAGACATCCTTGAAGGGATAGCATGGGGGTTTACAATAATATCAGGTACAACACCATCTTCTGTAAATGGAATGTCATCTTGAGATAAGATAAGGCCTACAACACCTTTCTGACCATGCCTTGATGCAAATTTATCACCAAATTCAGGTTGTCTTGTATCTCTTACTCTTATTTTAGTTAATTTGCTTCCTTCTACAGTTTCAGTTAAAAGAACTGCATCTACAATACCTTTTTCACCATGTCTTACAGTAACAGAAGTTTCTCTTCTTTTCTCTGCAACAGTACCGAATTCATCAATTTCTCCCAAGAATCTTGGTGGAGAAGTTTTTCCAATTAATACATCACCAGATTCTACATGAGATTCTGGGTTGACAATACCATCTTCATCTAAGTTTCTGTAAGATTCTTCTGAACGGTATCCTTTAACACCTTTTTCTGGAACTTCAAACTTATCCTCTTGTCCACCAGGATATCTTCTCTCAGAAGCTTCATAAGATCTAAAGAATGAAGATCTGCCCATACCTCTTTCAAGGGAAGATTTATTAAGAATCATTGCATCTTCCATATTATATCCTTCATAGGACATAAGTGCTACAACTAAGTTCTGACCAGATGGTCTAGAGTCATAATTAATAGCATCAATAATTCTTGTTTTTACTATAGGAGTTTGAGGATGGTGTAATAAGTGTGCACGAGTATCAGTACGTAAAGCATAATTAGATACATATAATCCTAATGCTTGTTTTGTCATCCCTGCTTCCATTGTGTTCCTTGGAGATGAATTGTGATCTGAAAATGGAATAATTCCTGCACAAATTCCAAGCATTGTAGAAGGATCAATTTCTAAATGAGTGTGATCTTCATCTAATGCACTTAAATTCATAGCAATATATGAATTCTCTTCTTCTTCAGCATCTAAGTATTCTAAAATACCTAATTCAAATAATTGATCCCATTTTAATTCGCCATTTGCAATAGCTTCCATATGTTCATCATTCAATGCTGGTTTACCCTCATTTACAAGAATTAAAGGCCTTCTAGCTCTACCCGGATCAGTGAAGATGTAAATTTCATGATTATCTTCATAATAAGTGATATTCATTTCATTGTTAATTTCACCAGCTCTTCTTTTAGCACGCATTTCATCTGTAAATTCTTCAGGATTATCACAATAACCAGTAAGTTTACCATTAATATAAATTTTAGCTCTTACCATAAAATTCCTCCAATCAATCTATCATATCTACATCCATGTCTCTAATAATACTTACAACTTCTTCTGGCTCGAAACCTTCAGATATTTTACACATTAGAGCTAAATTTTTTACTAATCCACAATTTGGTCCTTCTGGAGTTTCATTTGGACATATTTTACCAAATTGAGTAGGGTGCAAATCCCTAGCTTCAAAGTGAGGTTGACTTCTAGTAAGTGGAGAAACAACCCTTCTTAAATGGGAAAGTGTTGCCATGTAACTAACTCTATCTAAAAGCTGACTTACACCAGCTCTTCCACCTACCCAATTACCAGTAGCTATTGCATGTTTAATGTTTTCAGTTAAAACATCAGAACGAACAGCTTGTTTAATTGAAAGTTCTTTACCTCTAGATAGACTTCTTTCAAGTTGATAGCTCATATCTCTTGTTAAACTTGAGAAAGCAACTCTAAACAAGTCTTCCATTAAGTCACCTGAAACTCTTAATCTCTTATTAGTGTAATGGTCCTTATCGTGAGGTTCTCTTTGACCTTCAATTACTTGAAGTAACATTTCAGTCATTTCTGCTAAGTAAATAGCTTTATCGTAACGTTTATCAGGCTCAATACCCATATGAGGTAATAAGTATCTGTCTATAACATCTTCAGCACGTTTTATTCTGTACTCTTCAGTCATTCCTTTAGCTACCCTATTACCAATGTATTTAATAGCAGCCATTCTTAAATATTCATCCCTTTCTTCTTTAGTCTTATTTTTCATTAAATTAGAATCTAATTTTAAGTCTTTTTCTGAAACTTGAATATCATCTGCAATATACATTT
This sequence comes from Methanobrevibacter olleyae, assembly GCF_900114585.1. NCBI lineage: Archaea > Methanobacteriati > Methanobacteriota > Methanobacteria > Methanobacteriales > Methanobacteriaceae > Methanobrevibacter > Methanobrevibacter olleyae. The sequence continues at coordinate 89,221 of NZ_FOTL01000002.1, forward strand.
GGAAATTAAAGTCATCTGAAATCTTTTTAATAATCTCTTGATCAGTTGATAATCCTAATGCTCTAAGTAAGATAACCAATGGAATTTCACCTGGAACATATGGGAAAGAAATTCTTAAGAAGACTCCGCTTTTACGTGGCTTTTTATATTCTAAACTAATCCTTGCTCTAAAACCACTTTTAATTGAAGTTACAATAGCTTTTGCATGTCTATCTTCAATTTCATCAATTCGCTCTAAGATAATCTTATTTGGAGCGATTTCTTCCATAGTAACAACAGCTCTTTCAGAACCGTTTACAATGAAGTATCCTCCAGGATCTTTAGGGTCTTCACCTTTTTCCATTAACTCTTTATCATTAAGTTTATCTAAGTGGCATATGCTAGATTTAAGCATAAGAGGCAATTCTCCAATATATACTTCTTCTAATTCTTCTTCTTCATCACTATTATTATCGTGTAATGCCATTTCTAAATACATATGAGCAGAATAGTTTAAATTTCTAAGTCTTGCTTCAGTGGGATAGATCATACTTTTAGAACCATCAGCTTCTTTGGTAAATGGTTTTTCAATTTTAATTTTACCAGTTCTAAGAGTATAATTTCCTTTTTCATTTTCTATATTGATCGGTTCAGTAATATCAATAATTTTTTGTATACGATTTTCAACAAAGTCATTATAAGATTTAATATGATGATCTACAATATCATATTTATCAAAAAATGAATCTACTAAACCCCATGTCTTATTTTTCATTTAATATCTCCAAAATAATACAATTAGATTTAATTAATAACTAATTCATAAAAAAAATAATTAATTTATAACTCACTAAATTTTATAATTCATTAAGTTTTAAGCTAATTTGAAAATTTTAATTTTAAAAATTTAACTTAAAAATTTAACTTAAAAATTTGATTTAAAAATTTAACTTAAAAATTTAATTTTAAAAATTTTAACTTTAAAACTTCACTAAATTATTTTTGATGATTTTCTCCACTGACAAGCCTATATGTAACAAATATACCTGCAGTTTCACTTTGACGAGTTATTTTCAAAACTTGACCTTCTTCAGCACCAATTGCTTTAGAAACAGGATCATTTACTTTAATTTTAGGAAGTTGACTGATATCATAATCAACATTCTTAAAAATTTCTTCAATTTCATCATCAGACAAAATTTCGTGCTTAGGAACAGCACTATGGTTTAATATATTAAATGCCAAAATATTCCTCCGATAAAACTATTTAATAATCATTATAAAAAAATTAACTTTTAACTAAAACTAAATATTTAAATTATCAATAGATATTTTCAAATTCTTACTTTTCATCATCATAGAATTAGATTATTATTTAATAAATAAAATAAATCAAAAATTATGAAAGATAATGATTTATATTAAAAAATAAAAAATAGAATAAAACTTATATCATAAATCTTTTTAAATAATCTTAATTTAACTTTAATACTTAAGCATTTATTGTTTAAATAAAACCATAATTCTAGTAGAATAAATTCTAAATTAAAATATGCTATAAATTTAAATATGATTTAAATAAGACATTGAAAATTAAAAATCTAGGAAAAAATCTTAATTTAAAAATTTAAATTTAGCAAAGTTAATAAATAAAAAAAATCAGAGCGGGCCCGACGGGAATTGAACCCGCGGCCGCTTGGTTAAAAGCCAAGCGCTCTGCCAGACTGAGCTACGGGCCCTGATTAAACAAATGAATACAATGTGGCTATCCTACTTAACTTATAGTTAAGCGCCCTGGCCGGGATTTGAACCCGAGTCGCGGGCTCGACAGGCCCACATGATAGCCCCTACACCACCAGGGCAAACTATGAGAGTATAAATTATACTCATAAAATAGTATATTTATTATTATATATAAATGTTTCTATGAACCTTATTTTAAAAATTTATTGAAAATTCAAAAGAAAATTCATAAGATTAAAATAGGCTATAAAATGATAATAAAATCCCGCCTGCCGGACTTGAACCAGCAACATTTGGATCTACAGTCCAACGCTCTGCCAAATTGAGCTAAGGCGGGACAAACACAAAGTGGGACCACCCGGATTTGAACCGGAGTCTCAGGCTCCCAAAGCCCAAAGGATCGACCAAGCTACCCTATGGTCCCAAGATAACTATTAAACAACATAATTATATTGTATTAACATAATATATAAATGTTTTGGTAATTAATTGCTTTATTAATAAATTAAAGAAAATATATCGTAGCGAATATATTTAATTATACCTTAAAATTGAAATTTAATTTTTTAAAAAGCCTCGGACGGGAATTGAACCCGCGACCACGAGATTACAAGTCTCGCGCTCTACCAGACTGAGCCACCGAGGCAAAATAATAAAACAATGCGAATACTTTACAAATAATAAACTAAAAAATATGATAACTTAAAAAATATAATAGATTAAAAAATATAAATTAAAAATTATTAAAAATATTCAACAATAGTAATTTAGTAAAGTATCATTTAAATAGTTTACTATTAAAACTAATGATTTAAAAAAGAAAAATATATGAAAAATTGATAAAAAAATAAAGATGGAAATTTTAAAAAATACCTATATCTTAGATTGAAAAAAAGAAAATTTAAATTAAAGGGTATTTAAGAAAAATAAATTTCTTTTAAGGTTTTAGAAGCCTCTTTTGGACTTTTGGCATCCATAATTGCACTTACAACTGAAAATCCTGCAATGCCACTATCTTTTAAAACATGAGCATTTTCTAAAGTAATACCTCCAATAGCTACTGTTGGAATATTAACAGAATTTACAATTTCTCCCAATTCATCTTTAGATATTGAATGTGCATCATCTTTAGTAGCTGTTGGAAATACCGCACCAGAGCCAATGTAATCTGCACCATCAGCTTCTGCTTTTTTAGCTTCTTCAATTGTTGCAGCTGAAACACCTAGTACTTTATTCTCACCAATAATTTTACGAGCTATATCTGCAGGCATATCATCTTGACCTATATGAACTCCTTCACTATCAACTGCAAGAGCTATATCAATTCTATCATTAATTATTAAAGGAACATCATATTTAATGGTAATCTCCTTAACTTTTAATGCTAAATTATAGAAGTCTTTAGTAGAAGCAGTTTTTTCACGAATTTGAACAATACTAGTTCCGCCTTTAATAGCTTCTTCAATAATATTTAAAATTTCTTCATCAGTTTTATTTTTATGATCTGTAACTAAATATAGGGAATAATCAATATCTTTTTTTATCATTTAACCAACTTACCTATCTTTAAAGTAAAACCTACCTTAAAAGTAAACCTACATTTAAAGTAAAACCTATCTTTAAAGTAAACCTACTTTTAAAGTAAAACCAACCTTAAAGTAAATTAAACATTTATTTCAAATAAATTAGCTCTTTCTACTAATTCTTTAGCACTTAATTTATATAAATTATCAATTAAGAATGTTTTAAAGCTTCCAGTGCCTAAATCATTTTCTCTAACACATTTTGCAGCATTTTCGCCTGCAACTGCCATTAAAGTACATGCAGCAGTAGTGCCAATTAATGCATCATTAGCTCCTATATATGAACCAATAATTGTAGTTAACATACAACCACTACCAGTAATTAATGGCATCATTTCATCACCATTTTTAAGGCCAAAAGTTAAATCTCCATCTGAAATAATATCTATTGGCCCACTAGCAATAATGACAGTATTTAATTCTTTAGCTAAATCCTTAACAATTAAACCATTAATATCTAAATTATCTTTAGAAATAATATCACTTTCTGCAACGTCTACTCCTTTACCTGCAGAATCATTATTTTCATTATTCAATATATCTAAATTAATTAATTTAGCAACAGCTTTAATTTCAGACATATTTCCCCTAATTGCAGCAATTTTATAATTTTCTACTAATTCTTTTGTAATTCTATTTCTAAGGCCACTTATTCCAGCACCTACAGGATCAACTACAATAGGTTTATTAATTTTATTAGCATGCTCTGAACTAAGTCTGATTGCATCTACTTGAGTTTCACTTAATTTTCCAATATTGATTACAAGAACACTTGCTATATCTACAATTTCAGCTACTTCTTCACTATCATCAGCCATTATTGGTGAAGCTCCAACAGCTAATGCGGCATTAGCACAATCGTTTACCGTTACAAAGTTAGTAATACAGTGTGTTAAAGGTGTTGTATCTTTAACATTTTTCAAAGCATTTTTAAATTCATTTAAAATATTATTTATATTTTCACTTTCATACATTATAATTTCATCTGTCATTTTACTACCTTTAAATTTTTAACAATACTTTAATATTTTCTCTTTAATATTAATAAAGTTTTTCTTGATTTATCATGATTATTCATTATAAATTAATTGAAATTATTATAAATCATTTAAAAAAAAAAAAGAGAATAAGAGAATAAAAAATATTAAAAAAAATAGAGAATAAAAATATAAAAAATATTACTTATCATCGAATAATTCTTTAGAATCTTTTAATGCTTCAACTGCAGCTAAGGATTTACCTGCCAACATATTAATAGAAGCGCCTCCACCACTGCTAATATGGTCCATTTTATCACCATAACCTAAATTAACTGTAGCTGCTGCAATATGTCCCCCACCAATAATTGAAAAACCTTTAGAAGATGCTATTGCATTTATAATATCCTCAGTACCAATTGCAAATTTAGGATCTTCAAATACACCTGCAGGACCGTTTGCAAAAATAGATTTAGCTTCAAGTATAATTTTAGAATATTTAATTAATGATTCTCTACCAATATCAAAAATAGAAGCATCAGGGATATTTTCAATTGTTACATCAGCTCTATCACCTAAAACACTAACTGCAACATCTGTAGGATAAACTATTTTATCACCAAATTTCTCAATAAGCTCTTTAGATTTATCTACCATATCAAGATAACCTCTAGCTTCAATAAACCTTTCATTTGTAGATTTAATATCATATCCCGCTGCCCAAATAAATATATTAGCAACAAGACCTGAAACAAGAACATAATCGGCAGTACCATTTTCTAAAACATTTTCTATTACCATAATAGAATCATCAGCTTTCATACCACCTAATGCAAAAACACAAGGATGATTTACATTTTCTAATGCATTACCAATGATAGTTAATTCTTTTTCCATAACTCTGCCTGCTGCAGAAGGGACAGTTCTTGTAAAGCCAACTAAGGAAGTTTGAGACCTATGAGCTGCTGCAAATGCATCATTGATAAATAAATCAATTAATGGAGATAAAGTTTTAACAAGTACAGATGTAGCTTCCTCTTCTGGAGAACGTTTTAATGCTTCCTCTGAAAAGAATCTAACATTTTCAAGAAGCAATATTTGACTGGGTTCTAAAGCTATAATAGACTCTCTTGCATTAGATGAAAATAAAGAATCAACATATTTAACTTCTAAACCAATAGCTTTTGATAAAACAGTAGCATGTTGTTCTAATGTGGTAAAATCATCTTTACCTGGACGACTTTGGTGAGCAAGAATAACCGTTTTAGCACCTTTCATAGATAATTCTTTAATAGTTTCAGCATGTAACTTCATACGAGTATCATCTAAAATAATTCCAGAATTAGGGTCAACAGGAGAATTAATATCAATTCTAACTAAAACTGTTTTACCATTTACATCAAAATCATCAATAGTATTAAAATTAACCATACTTTCACTCAAAAAATAATTTTTATCAAATTAATCTTCTTTGCTAAATTTAATTATGTATATTTAGAAATTTAAATCTCAGTTACTAAATTTAATTCTGCATCTTCAGAAATTTAAATCTCAGTTACTAAATTTAATTCTGCATCTTCAGAAATTTAAATCTCAGTTACTAAATTTAATTCTGCATCTTCAGAAATTTAAATCTTACTTACTAAATCTAGTAATGCATCTTTAGGACTTTCTGCCTTAATAATTCCAGAAGCTAATAGAACTCCTTCAGCACCTAATTCAATAGCAGCAGCCATATCATCACCAGTTGATATACCTGCACCACATAAAACCTTTACATCTTTATTAATAGCTTTAACTTTAGATACACTGCCCTCTACTACTTCAGGTTCTGCTTGAGATACAGGAATTCCAGTACCAATAAGTTCTGGTGGTTCTACTGCAACGTAATCTGGAACAAGAGTTGCAGCTGCCATACTAGTTTCAATATTATTCGTACATACACAAGAGATAAGTTCTGCTTCTTTAGTCTTTTTAACAATTTCTGCAATGTCTGCAAGAGTCATTCTACATTCAGAGTGGTTTAATAAAGTTCCATCAACACCACTTGCAAGAAAACTTTCAAATAAATTACTTCCAGTATGACCTCCAGCAGATATAGCATCAATATGTTGAGCTAAAACAGGGATATTAGTTTTATTTTTTATTCTATAAACATCAATAGCTTGTGGTACTGCAACCATAGCAATACCAGATTCCTCACCAGCACTTTCTAAAGCTTTAGCTAAATCTAATGCTTTTTTACCGCTGGATTCTAAATAAGTTTTAAAATTCAATATAACAACAGGTGTTTTAAGACTCAAATTAAATCCTCCTTAATAAAACTATAATTATAATTTAGTATTATAAGCAATAAATAAAATAATTAATAGTATGATAAATAATAAATAGAATAATTAAAAAAATTATTACTATATTAATGAAATATATATAATTAATTATATTTAAATTATTTTAAATTAAAAAAATTATTAAAAAATATTAAAGGATTAGCATGACATTTACAAAAGAAGAACAAGAAAAGTTAGAATATAGCGGTTATAGATTTGTTGGAGAATATGGTCATGCCGCTGCAAAAATATGTCATTGGACTAAAAAAAGCATGGTTAATGAAGGAGTATGTTATAAAGAACAATTTTATGGTGTTAAATCACACAGATGCCTTCAAATGTCTCCTGCAGTACCTTTTTGTAGTCAAAAATGCTCTTTTTGTTGGAGAGATTTAAGTCAAACTCGTGTTGAATGGGAAGGTGAATATGATAATCCTAAAACAATTATCGAAGGTGCAATAAAAGCACAAAATAATTTACTATGTGGTTTTGGTGGAAATAAAAAGACAGATGAGAAAAAACTTGAAGAGTCTAAAAAACCAACAAATGCGGCTATTTCTCTTGCAGGAGAACCAACCCTATATCCTGAAATTGATGAGCTTTTAGCAGAGTTTAAAAGACAAAATTTTACTACTTTTCTAGTAAGTAATGGAATGTATTGGGAAAAACTTGGAAGTTTAGAATGTGAACCAAGCCAACTATATATTTCTTTAGATGCACCTAATGAGAAAGTGTATAAAGACCTTTGTAACCCTCAAATAAATAATGCTTGGAGTAATTTAAACAAGACTCTTGAATTAATGAATAGTTTTGATACTAATACAGCTATTAGAATCACTTCAGTTAAGGGCAAAAACATGATTAATACAAAAGAGTATGGTGAATTAATTAATAAAGCAAACCCCAAATATGTTGAAGTGAAAGCATATATGTTTGTAGGATCCTCTAGAAAAAGATTAAGTCTTGATAACATGCCAAGTTTTAAAGAAGTTTGTGATTTTGCAGAAAAAATAGCTGATGAAACTAGTCGTGAAATAACTAAACATTCTGAAATCAGTAGAGTTGTTTTATTAGAATAAATTAATTAATTAAACTAGAACTAAAAATAATAAAAAATAGTAAAAAATAGTAAAATAATAAAATGTAAAAATACTCCTAATCAAGACTCATTATAAAATAAGGATAAAAAAAAGAAAATAAAAAGTAAAAATACTCCTAATCAAGACTCATTATAAAATAAGGATAAAAAAAGAAAATAAAAAATGATAATAATTATTTAGCTTTATAAAAAATGATAATAATTATTTAGCTTCTTTTGCTTTAATTTCTTCACATAATTTAACAGCTTTCTTAGCAGCTTCTTCTAATGAAATCTCATAAGGAATTCCTGCTTCTTCAAATAGTTTTTGACCTTCTTCTTCATTAGTACCAGTAAGCCTAATGACAATATTAACTTTGCGTTTATTATCATCTAAAGCAGCAATAACCCCTCTTGCAACATCATCAGCCCTTGTAATACCTCCTAAAACATTAAGGAAGACTACTTTTACAGGAGCATAATTTAAAACTAAATTTAAAGCCTTTCTAATAGAGCCATCAGATGCTCCACCACCAATATCTAAAAAAGTTGCAGGTTTTCCACCAAACAAAGTAACCATATCCATACCAGTTAAGGTTAAACCTGCACCATTTCCAATAACAGCAATGTCTCCATCAAGTTTTACAAAAGCAAAATCTTTTTTCCTAAATCTGTTTTGTTTTACTTGATCTTGGTGACGGAACAATGCATCATTTTCAATTTCTAATTTTGCATCAGCAGCGATTAAGCCATCATCAGTTAAGATAAGTGGGTTAATCTCAGCAATTTCTGCATCGTATTTATCATAAACATTATAAAGTTCCCAAATAATATTTCCAATAGGTGAAACTAATTCAGAACCTACACCCATTTTACGAGCAATTTCACGTGCCTCATATGGTAAAAATTCTTTTAAAGGATTTACATTATATCTTATAATCTTTTCAGGAGAGGTTTTTGCTAACTCTTCAATCTCCATTCCACCTTCAGCACTTGCCATAATAATTGGGGTTTTATTGGCTCTGTTATTAGAAACACTTAAAAAGAATTCTTTTTTAATATCTGCTTTTTCTTCAATAAGTAAATGTTTTACTTCTTCACCTTTAATTTTTAAGCTTAACAATTCTTTAGCTATTTCAAATGCTTCACCAGGGTTATCTGCAAACTTAATACCTCCAGCTTTACCTCTTCCACCAACAAGCACTTGAGATTTTAAAACAATAGGTCCGCTAAATTCAGTAGCTACTTCCATTGCTTCTTCAGGAGAATATACAACATGCCCTTCAAAAATTTTAATTCCTTCACTCTCAAAAACTTTTTTTGCACTATGTTCAAAAAACTTCATTTTTCTCACTCTAACTAATAAGCATGAAAATTATCAAATTAAAATTGAATTTTAAAAATACTTATAAATAAAATATAAATTAATAAAATAAAATTATAAATCGCTCCATATATCATTTTAGTATAATAGAACTATTTTATTTTCTTTATTATTAGTATCATTTGTATTTCCTTATTATTAAAATTAATTATAAAAATAGGAAATTAAAGTGCCAGCATACCAACATATTTAAAAAAGTACAATGATTAAAAAATCTACATGTAAAATTTAAAATAAATAAAAATAATAAAAAAATTTATAAAAATAATAAATAATTGATTAAAAAACTAATAAAAGAATAAAACAAAAAAAATAGGATAAGAAATATTAAAAAATAAGAAAAAAGAAAATGAAAAATATTAGATTAAAGCATAACCTGCTTCAAATGCTTGAATATTTTTATCTTCTGTACCCTTTGGTACACTATCTAAAATAGCTTGTTTTGCTGCATCAACAGAAACTAGATTAGTTACTTTAACAATAGCACCAATCATAACAATATTTGCTACAATTCTAAGCCCTAGATCTTTGGTTGCTGTTTTAGTAGCAGGTGCACGGAAAAGATTGATTCTGTGTTCTTTTACAAAATCAGCTATCTCTTCTTCAACAATCATATCAGGATCAATGATTAAGACACCCTCATCTTTTAAATCACCCATATATTTAATCAAAGCTTCATGAGACATAGCAACAAGAATGTCTGGACTTGAAACTTTAGGATAATCAATTTCTTCAGCACTAACAACAATTTCAGTTCTAGAAGCTCCTCCACGAGCTTCAGGACCATAAGATTGAGTTTGTACTGAATTAATTTTATCAAAGAGAGAAGCAGCTTTACCAATAATGATTCCTGCCATAATAATCCCTTGACCACCAAAACCAGCTATACGAACTTCAGTTCTCATTTTAATCTAACTCCTCGTAAGCAGATTTAATAGCTAATGGCTTTTTAGAGTTTTCTTCAACTAAATTTTTTATATTAGCACATAATTCATCACGTGGTTTATTGATAAATTCACCAACGATAATTTTTCCTTCTAATTCAGATTCATCCATTTTTTCCGCTCTTCTTTTATTAATGCTATTCTCTTTAATCCATTGATGCATAGACAATGGAGTTTTAAGTTTGTTTTTACGTCCAAAATAAGTAGGGCATTGAGAAAGAACTTCAATAAATGAGAATCCCTTATTTTCTAAACCTTTTTGAATAGCTTTAGACAATTGAATAGGGTGAGTAGTTGTCCATCTTGCAACATAAGAAGCGCCAGCTGCTTTAACAAGTTCAGCTAGGTTAAATGGAATGTCTATAGAACCATAAGGTGCAGTGGTACCAAAACTACCTTTTGGTGAAGTAGGACTAATTTGACCACCAGTCATACCATAAATATTGTTGTTTATACAGATAACAGTTAAGTTAATATTTCTTCTTGCAGCATGAATTAAATGATTTCCACCAATAGAAGCAGCATCTCCATCACCAGTAAATACAACAACATCTAAATCAGGATTCCCTACTTTTAAACCAGTTGCAAAGCTTAAAGCCCTTCCATGAGTAGTATGGAGAGAGTCACATTTTACATAACCTGGAACCCTTGAAGAACAACCTATACCAGAAACCATTACAATATTATCAAAATCAATATCAGTTCCTTCTAAACCTTTAAAGAAGGTATTCATTACAATACCATTTCCACAGCCTGGACAGAATATATGGGGTAATCTATCTTCTCTAAGATATTTTTTATATGGATTTTCTCTTGATTCTACCATTTTAACACCACCTATTCACTAATCTCCTTGATTTTTGCCAATATTTCTTCAGGTTTATGAAGTACCCCTCCAATTTTATCTATAAGGTGTACATTAGCTTTTCCACTAGCTACTCTTTCAACTTCATGAACCATTTGACCTAAGTTCATTTCAGGAACAATAATATCATTAGCAGTTTCAGCTATTTTTAATATTTCTTCTTCAGGGAAAGGCCATGGAGTATCAATTTTAAGAGATCCTACTTTAATACCTTCTGCTCTTGCTTGTTTCATCGCAGCTCCAACAGAACGATAAGGAGATCCATAAGAAACAATTACAATATCTGCATCATCACATAATTCTTTTTTAACCGAGTATATATCTTCTCTATTATTTAAGATTTTATTACATAGTCTTTCAACTAATTTAGTATGAGCTTCAGGATTATTAGTATCAGGATAACCTCTTTCATCATGAGTTAAGCCAGAAACATGAATATTAAATCCATCACCAAATGATGGCATAGGAGTAGTTCCATCTAAAGGAGCATCAAATGGTAAGTACTCTTCACCTTCAAGAAGTTCTGGTCTTGTTCTTGTAAGAATATTAATTTTATCTGGAATTATTAATTTTTCTCTCATGTGTCCAACAACTTCATCTGCAAGAACAACAACAGGAACTCTATACTTTTCAGCTAAATTAAATGCGTCAACAGTGAAATCAAAGAACTCTTGTACTGAAGATGGAGCTAAAGCTATAGGTTCATAATCTCCATGAGAACCCCAACGTGCTTGCATCATATCTGATTGTGCAGACATCGTAGGTTGGCCAGTAGATGGGGAACCTCTTTGAACATTAATTATTACAATAGGGGTTTCAGTAATAAAGCCATAGCCAATATTTTCTTGCATTAATGAAATACCTGGACCAGAGGTAGCTGTCATTGATTTCATACCACTCCATGAAGCTCCAACAATAGCTCCAACTGATGCAATTTCATCTTCCATTTGAACAAATGAACCACCATATTTCGGAAGCAAAATAGACATCTTCTCAGCAATTTCAGTAGATGGAGTAATTGGATAACCTGCAAAGAATCTACAATTTGCAGCAATTGCACCTAATGCACAAGCTTCATTTCCTTGAACAAAACATTCTTCCACCATTATTCCACCTCTTTTTCTACATAAATAGCTTGATCAGGACAGGATAATTCACATAAACCACATTTAGTACAACCTTCTTCATTTTCAGGAAAAGGAAGATAAACGTTTTTAGTGTTTACTTTATCCGATTTTGAATAAACTTTTTTAGGACAAGTAGCTATACAAATATCGCATCCTTTACAAAGTTTAGAATCTATAATAATCATTAAATCATCTCACACTTATTACTCATTGCATATCAAGATAATAAATAAACTATTAAGCTTAACCATATATAAATCAAAAATTACAACTAATTGAAGACAAATAATTCAACTATTATCTTATTATACTGAAAATAAATTACTTTAAAATATTAGAATAAATACCTCAATACAATAATTAATTCTAAGATATAAATCATAATACTAATATATATGATTTGTTTACTTAAATAATTTAGTATATTAGTAGATTTAAAAAATATAAAAACTAAAAAAGATAAGGAAATTAATATAAAAAACATCATTTTGATAAAAAGGAACATGAATAAAATAAAAAGATAGAACAAAACAAGGTAAATAAAATAAAAAGATAGAACAAAACAAGGTAAATAAAATAAAAATTGAGTAAATGAGATAAATAGAATAAAAAGAGTTAATTGAAAGAATCATTCTATAATTTCTTCAACAAACATTAAGGGATAATTTAACTCTTCAATAAATTTAATTCTTATAACTGCTAAAACATCCTCTACTTTTGAATAAATTTTAACATCTATCATATCTCCACTAAGAGAAGTGTATTCAAATTCAGTCATAGCTTTATCTAATCTGTCTAAATCAATAGAAACTTCTACTTTATCAATACAAGGTTGTAAAGTAAAGGATTCTTCCATAGCTTTTTCTAAACTTGGAATAGTTTTTTTATTAAAAGGAGTTCCTACAAATTGATGGAAAAGAGCCCCCATACTAATAGCTCCTTCAAATATAGCTCGTTCTCTATTTGAAATATTTGAAAAATATTTTTCTTTACTGTCCATAGAAATACCTCAAAAATTAAACTAGAAGTAAATTATAAATAAACTTTAAATTAACACTAATCGATTAATAGATCGATTAATTAATTCCCATTAAACTATTTAACCATCCTAACTGGTCTGCCCATATCTGTGAAGATACTGGGAAAATACAGAAATAAATAAGAACAATTGTTATTGCTATAACAACTGCTAAAATGATTTTTCTTTCCTCAACAGGTGTGAAATAAACTACGATTAAGCCTAAAACTAAAAATCCTAACATTATAAACCATGCCCAATGAGCTTGAGGATTCTCTTCTAAAGCAGTTTCATTAATTAAACTTATTGAATCTAAATCAGCTGTTACAACTAACCTTTCAGCAGTTGAACCTATTGGATGACATGTAACTAAAAATAATTCCTGCTTATGTATATCTCCAGTTTCATGACTTTCATTTAACTTTAAATCATTAGTTGGTGAGACTATTTTAGATTCTTTAAAAGTATAATTTACCTCACCGATACCTGGCCATTCTAATGTAATTATATCTCCTTTTTTAAGAGTATCTAAGCGTAAAAATGGAGAGCCTTGCAATGTTCTATGACCAAATAAAACAACATCCCCCTTAGTTGGAATATTAGAATAATCATCTATATAAACACCTTGAGATATAGAAACATTATTAATTTTTTCAAAAACACCAATAGATGGAATAATAACTACAGATGCATTAGTATCATTAGATTCAGCAACATTTTTATATGCAAAGTAATTTACTTCTGTTAAAGCATATAATCCTATAATTAAAAAAGCAATAATTACAATAATTGTTGAAAATTTTATATTTTTAAAATCCATAAAAATCATCAATAAAATTAAATACTATATTTTAAATTTTTTAATATAATTTTATATAGTCAAATATATACCAATTTATATACTCAAATATACACCAATTTATATACTCAAATATACACCAATTTATATACTCAAATATACACCAATTTATATACTCAGATTTATACATTTTTATCTATTTTTTATATTTAATAAATTTTTAATATTTTTATTATAAAATGAAAATGAATTATTAAAAAATTAAAAGAAAAACACAAAAAGTTTTCTAAAAAAAAATTAAAAGAAAAAATGAAAAAAGCTAATGAGAAATAAAAAATTAAAAGAAAAAATGAAAAAAGCTAATGAGAAATAAAAAATTAAAAGAAAAAATGAAAAAAGCTAATGAAAAATAAAAAATTAAAAAAGATCTAAAGATTGATTTTGATATAAATTTTGATAATATGTTTCACTTAATTCTGATACTGCCCAATTAGGTGCAAAATCTGTAGGAATTGTTAAGATTAAATTATCCATATTATTTATCACGAAATTAACATCAGATTGTGGGACTTCTAAAAGAATAATGTATTCAGAATCCAAATCTCCTAAATTAGACATACGTTCAAAGTTAGATAATCTAATACCATAATTCATTAAATAAGAGTCTAAAGTATTATTATTCCTATTTGAATTCAATAGCTCTCTTTTGAGAAGTTCTTCTACATCACTTGAAAAGGAAGTTCTGTTCTCAAAAAGATTAGTTTGATTTCCTTTAATAATAGTATTTGATATAGAGATAGTGCTATCTACTAATCCACTATCTTTAGAACGTAAAATAGCTAAAACAGTGGCACCACTTACTTTAGGACCCTCTTCTATCTTTTCTAACTTATTTTGTGATAAATTACTAAATGAACTAGATCCATAGCTAGAATTATATTCTAAATTTTCATTATCACCAGCACCTTTACCATTACTGGATAAAGTATTATTTAGAGAATTATCCTCTGAATGGATAGAATCCGATTCATCCTTTATATCCCCATATCCATTATATTCTGAAGAATCATTATTTAAAGAATAAATATCAACAACAGATCCTACAGAAATTAAACCAGCAGTAGCTTGAAGTCTTGAAAGAGAAATTGGAACGATTACTGTATTAACTTTTTCAAATTGAACATTTGATAAAATTTTAGCGTCATTATCCCTAATAAATTCATTAGCATCTTTAACAGACATTATGACATTTTTACTTTCTCCATAAGACATCATAACTCTACCAAAAGCATCCTTAGAAGATACAATTTTTGAACTGTGATAGATTCTCCAATCTTTAGTAGCATACCTTAAAACATCAATAGATCTAATTTCATCAATATCATAAGCTTGATTTATCTGATTTTCTAAAGAATAAAAATTTTCATTAAGTTCCAAAGGTCCTTTATACAATGCATTAAGTTCGTTTAATTTTGAATTTTTTTCTAAATTTAATTCATTTTGAAATGGTTGATAAATAAAAAAATAAAATACCGAGGATATTAAGACTAAAAATATTAATATAATTGCTATTTTACCAAATAATGACTTTGAAGAGCTATCTTTATTCAATAAACTATTTTTAAAATTTAATAAGACATCTTTAATATTTTTCTTATTAGCACTATTTTTATCAATATTTTTCTTTTTATAATAGCCATTATTTATTGAATTTTTAGAAAAATTTAAATCTGATTCCTCATAATCTAAGCTATTAAAAGGTTTAGCTTCATTAAAAGAACCAACCTCTCGGGAATTTTCAAAGTCAGTTAAATCATCACAATCATGAGAATAAATATATTTTTCATATTTTTCATCAACACCTTCTAAATCTTCATCAATATTAAAAATATCCTTAGAACTAAATTTATCATTATAAAATCCAGAACTTGAACTAGAATTATTTTTTAAAGGAGAATTTTCTGGGATGATAGAATCAAAATTAGTAAAATTCAAATGACTTCCCTTTTTATCCTTATTATTACCATCGGATTTTAATTTATTTTTTCCCCATAAATTTTTAAATTTAGATTTAAATGAATTATTTTTAAATAAATTAAATCGATTTTTTCGATTAGTCATAGTTATCAAACCTAAAATAAAATGAGATATATAAAATAGAAAAACAGGTTTGAAGATAATAGAATTAAATTTAATTAATAATCACTTAATTTGATAAAAATAGTTTGATAAAATAGAATAAATCCCTTAATAGAACATAAATAAAATTAAGATTTAAAAAAAATAAAATAAATAAAATAAATTAAAAAATAAAAACAAATAAATATAATTTAAATAAATCACTAAGTTTAAAAATTACCCATATAATTTAAATAAATCACTAAGTTTAAAATTACATATATATAAATTAAATAAATCACTAAGTTTAAAAATTACATATATATAATTTAAATAAAATTATTCGTTTTCTACTTCACCAGTGCTAATATTTTCTAATTTATCCTCTTCATCAATTTTATTTTTTTCTTCACTATATTCTTTATTTTCTCCAACGATTTCTCCAGAAGAAACTTGATTAATAGTATCTTTCATAGATTTAAATGCTTCTTGAGCAGAGGTTAATGAAAGGCCAAATTTATTAGTTGTTATTTCTCTAGCTTGAACTATATTTCTATTGACATTCTCTACAGTCAATGCCTCTTCAGTATCAATGAAAAATTCTAAAAATGTCATAAACATATAGATTAATGATAATACAAATAATATTAAAGCTGGAAGATTTACTGCTCCAATAAAGATATCAATAGGTAAAATTAATAATATTATCATTAAGGCACTGAATCCGATAAGATAATAATTATCCACTTTAGGATATCTAATTGTACTAATCATTAAATAACCTGCAAATAGCATTAATATAGTGGCAACGATAATATTGAATAATCCACTAAGATAATAAGACACTAATATAATCGCAGTAGCAGGTATTGGGAAACCAACAAACCCAGGATAATTAATTCTATCAGAAATTATATTATAACGAGTAAGTCTTAAAATACCACAGATAAGTGTGAAAATAGCAACAATAGCTACTAAGTAAGCTGCCCAATCAGATATACCTAATCCAATGTAGTATAAAATAACTGAAGGTGCTACACCAAAAGATACAATATCTGCTAAAGAATCTATATTTTTACCAAAACCAAGTTGGTCATTACGATTAAGTTTTCTAGAAACCCATCCATCTACAGAGTCAAAAACAACTGCAATAAGTACACATACTGATGCATATGTTAAATGATTATCCATAACCATTAAAATAGCTAAAAATCCAAATACCAAATTCAATATTGAAATGATATCAGGAATAGCTAAAAAATATCCCATTCCAACACTTTTTAATCTCATAATTTGACTCCAATAATACTTTAAACAAACTCCTTATTAATTTTTTCTAAAAAAGAATATAAATTCTTTTAATTAAAGTAAAAATAATAATTTGATGTTAAAATTAAGATTTAATAAAAAAATTTAATTAAAATTAAAAAATGAACTAAAATTATTATTTTTAATCAAAATAAATTTAATTAAATAAAGTAAATTTTTTAATATGAAATGAATTCCCACATGAAATAAATTTCTTAAATTCATTAATAAACTTAATTAAAAAATAAAAAATACTCCATTAATTAATTATATCCAATAATTATTATATTAATCAATAGTATTTAATATATTCTATTATTTTATACTATCTTATTTTATCCTATTTAAAAAAGAATTTTTCAAACTTTTGAAAATATGAATTTAGAAAATAAATTTTTAAATCATGATTTTTTTAATTAAAACTTTTTTAAAATGAAAAACTAATAAACTCTAAAAATGAACTTAAAAAAATAAACAATAACCCTAAAGACAAAATTATATATTACAATAAGATATTCCTAAAGACAAAATTATATATTACAATAAGAAAATATATTAAAATAGAATAATATTAAAATTCTTAATTTTTAGTGAATAAAGTAATACTAATTATTTAAAATAAGAATTTGAAAATGGATTTAAACTCTATTAAGTGATTATATGATTGAAGAGAGAATACAAATTCTTAGAAGAGCGGCAAAAGTTTCTTCAAGAGAGAATAGTGAACATGCATGGTGTATCATAACAGGTAATGAAAAATTAGTTGATGATATAGCATATAATGCAATTACTGCTAAAGATAGAGTTCAAATTTTATTTAGAGAATCTATAAAAATTTTAGATAGATATACTGCAAAAAGATTCGACTGTATTATGCTCAAAGGAGAATCATTAAAAATTAGTGAAATTAGAAATAGATGTAGAGAAAATGGTGGAGCATCAATAGAAATTACTCAAGTACATATAGAAACAGTCCCTAATTTATTAGTGATTATTGGTCCTGAAGAACCTATGAAATCATTTAATGGAGAAACAAATAGGCAAAATGCTAAAATAAATATTTTAACAGAAGATCATACCAGTAGTTTCATAAAAGCTGAGCTTAATACAAAAATCAAATTACCATCATTTTTAAGAAATACAATAACACCAATACTTGATATGAGTGATGTTGTTTTATCTGCACTTTTAATCTCTGTAATAGATGAAGAAAATATTGAACTAGTAAAACAAATTAGTCAAGATAATAGCCTATTTAGCATTGATTTAAAGAAAACAATCCAAGATAAAGAAAAACAAAGAATTCAAGAAGAAACTAAAGAAAATAAAACACCAGCAAATGAAGAAACCCAAACAAAAAACCAAACACAAGAAGAAAAATAAAACTTTTTAAATCATATTTACTATAGAATAAAAATAAAACTTTTTAAATCATATTTACTATAGAAGAAAAATAAAACTTTTTAAATCATATTTACTATAGAAGAAAATAAAACTCTTTAGTTCATATTTACTACTTTTTAAAATTTCTACTAAATACACATCATCCAACTTTAAAATATTTTTCATATTTTTATACAAAAACTTATTATTAATAAAAATTATAAATAACTATTATTATAAATATTAATTAATTTATTTTTTTAAGAATTTTTAATTTTTAAAAAAATAGGATTTAGATAATAAATTAAATCTTAAATTAATTAAGCAATATAATAAATTATTTAATTTTATTTTATCAATGGAGGAATAACTTTGAGTATTTTCGGAAATGAAGACGCTATTGAAATTGAACCAACTAGAGTTGTGAAAAATAGTTTAGGTATCGACTTAGGTACATTAAACACTGTAATCGCAAAACCATCAGGAGATAAATTTGATTTATACCAAATCCCTTCTGTAGTTGCTGTTAAAAAAGATGATCCTTCTGCAGTGCTTGCTGTTGGAGAAGAAGCTAAAAAAATGTTAGGTAGAACTCCAGAAGATATTGTAGCAGTGAGACCACTTAAAAAAGGTGTAATTGAAAATGTTGCACAGGCACAAGCATTACTCATTAGAGCAATGGAAATTGGTATCAACGAAGGAGAAACTGTAGGAAGAATTGTAATTGGAATTCCTGGAGATGCATCTGAAGTAGAAAAAAATGCTGCTGAAGAAATCGGTAGAAAAGCAGGGGCAGAATATGTTTTAGTAGTTAGTGAAGGTTTAGCTGCAGCTATTGGTGCAGGATTACCTATAGCAGAACCTAACGGAACCATGGTAATAGATATTGGTGCAGGATCCACTGATTTAGTAATCATTTCCCTTGGAGGAATAAACGACATTGAAACTGTAAGGTTCGGTGGAGATGATATTGATAATAGAATCGTTGAGTTAGTTGCAGAAAAATACAATGCTGCAATAAGTATTCACGATGCAGAAGCTGCAAAAATGGAAGTTGGTATGATTCACTGTAGTGAAGAATTTGAAAACTTAAATTATGAAGTTATTGGCAAATCATTAGAAACTAACAGACCTAAAAAAGTTGTTATTGACTCAATGTTAGTTGCAGATGCAGTTGAACCTATTATAAAAGAAGTCATTGGTGGATTAAACCTCATATTAGAAAGATTACCTGCAGAATTAATGATGGGAATTTATAATAATACTGTTGCAGTTGGGGGAAGTTCTAGGTTAAAAGGTCTTAAAGAAAGAATATTTGATGAAACTGAAGTTCCAATCAAAATATCTGATGATCCTATGACTGTAGTTGCAAAAGGAACTGCTATTGTAGCTGCTGAACCATTAGCTTTAGAACCAGAAGTACGTTTAAAAGCTATGAAATAAATATTTAACAATTTCAAGCGTTAATTAATACGTATAAATACTATGGATTGTTTTTACAATCCATAATATTCCTTTTAAACACTGATAACTCATACACCATTAAAATATTAACTATTTTTCAAAATTTAAAAGACTTATTTTTATAAAGGAAAAAATATTTAAAAAAGGTTAAAAATATTTAATAAAAAACTGGATTAATAACATGGATACACTAGGATTAGATGAAGCAGGACGAGGTCCTGTTTTAGGACCAATGGTTGTTGCAGGAATAGTTATACCTGAGAAAAAAGAAAAAATTATCGAAAGAATGGGTGTAAAAGACTCTAAAAGATTAACTCCAAATAGAAGAACTGTTTTATATCGTAAATTAACTAAGATGTTTGATTATGAAATTGTAGTTATTACTGCAAAGGACATAGATACTTTAAGGGAAAAAGGAATTAATCTTAACCAAATAGAAAAGTTAGCAATGCGTAAAATAGTATCTAATTTAAGGGCTGATAGGATAATTATTGATTCTTTAGATATTAAAGAAGGTAGACTTCAAGATGAAATGCAAGAGTATGTGGGAAATGCCAGCGAGGTTATTGCTGAGCATAAAGCAGATGATAAATATTTAACCGTTGGAGCTGCTTCAATTATTGCAAAAACAAAAAGAGATCTGCTGATTGAGGAAATCAATAAAGAATATATAAAATCCACTAAAGATAGAGATGGAATCGGTTCTGGATATCCAAGTGATCCAAAAACTAAAAACTTCTTAAAGAAATTTAAATATGATGAAATGCCTGATTTTGTAAGAAGAACTTGGGGAAATGTTCAAAAAATCAAAGAAGCTGAAAAATTAAATTAATATAAATGCTTTGATTATTAAATCTAGTTATAAAATATAAAATAGCACATAAAATAAAAAAAAAGAGTTTTATAAAATAAATAACTAAAAATAAAAAAGTAAAAAAAGTTTATAAAATAAATAATTAAAAAATAAAGAAAAAAAGAATTATTTAGGATTTAATCCAGAAATGTTCCATTTTTCATCAAAAATAGCTGCAACTGAACAAACTGGATGTTCAAACTCAGCAAAGTCACCTTCATCGAAAATAAATTTACATGCATCATTAGGATTTTCTGCAGAATAAATAACATCTTCAGGTGTATTTTTCTCATAAGTAGAAATAAACTGAGCGCCATCATCATCTATTTTTTCAACTAAAACTTTATTATCAGTTACAATTCCAATATAAGCTTCGTAACTACCTTCATCTCCTTTTACAACTGCAGCAATTCTTGGAGTATTATAATCATCTTTTTCATAATCTAAAGTGATTAAAGAATATGCTAAGGCATCTCTAATATTCATACCAAGAGCTATTTTATCTGCAATTGGATCAGTTTGCGAACCATTTGAAATAATTGCAATATCATCTACAAGTTTTAAACAATTATATGCAATATAAGTGTTTTTAAATATATCTTTTTCAAACCCTTCTTTTGGAATAATTGCTGCTTCATCTTCAAGAGCTTTTACCTGCCTATTAGGAAAAGATCTACTTGAAACTCTATAAGCTACAAATGGTTTTCCATTTTCTGTTTTTCCAGCGGAAATAATTCTACCTAAATACATTGTTTTTACCCCAGTTATATATAAAATTTAAAAATTTTTAAAGTAAAGAAAATATTAAAAAATTAAAAAAATAAAACAATTCTTTAAAATAAAAAACAATTAAAAAATTAAAAAAATAAAACAATTCTTTAAAATAAAAAATAATTAAAAAAATAAATTTAAATATCCTAAAAAATCACTCCGGACTATGAACTGCCTCTTGAGGACTCATTCCAGCTGGTGTTTGGATAATTATAGCATGCTCACTCGTCTTGATTTGAACATCCCCCTGATCAAGTACCCTTGCATGAACACCAATAGCATTTCCTTTTATCTCAGAGGACATATCTACACCATTAACAGTAACCTTTTTTAATCCTGCAACAGGAATTAAATAGTACTCTGCATCACCAGCAGTGTCAGTCATATTCGGTTTTCCAGTTCCTGTACCTGTATCATCAGAAACACTTGCAGCACCAAAAGTACTAGTTACTACTAAAAAGATAAGTAATGTAAATAAAATATCAATAAAAGGCACTAAATTAATTTCAGGTTCATTGCCACCTAATTTCTCTTTATGATGTTTAATATCAATTGCCAAATTATCAACCTCACTTATTGTCTCAATTTACTTTCAGTAATTTCAGATTTCACATCACATTTTTCTAGAATGATATTACTAATACTCTTTTCAAGCATACTTGGTTTAAATGAAATTTGAATATTTGAATAAGGGTCAGTGATTTCTTTTACACTGACAATACCTTCTGCTTCTTGAAGAGCTTCAATAACACAAGGTAATTTCTCATAAACTCTAATTTTAATTACTGCATAGCTCCAATTAGTCATTTTAGTAGCTAATTCAATTTTGTCCATCTCTGTATCGATTAAACTTTTAATATAAGTATATAATGGCATAAGAACAATAGCTACTGTTAAACCTGCAATAGTAGTGATAAGCGCAATATAAATACCCTCAGCCATTGTTGCAGCACTAGGGTTGACACCTAAATTTTTAAAGGTAAGCCAAATACCTAATACAGTACCAATCAAACCTAAAAATGGAGCTAATTCAATAATAGTTTTTAAAGCATTGATTCCATTAGTCATTTTACTCATTTCAACAATGAAAATTTGCTCCATACTTTCTTCTACTTCTGTTTTATTCTTATAACCTATTTTCAATGCCTCTGACATAATTCTAGAAACAGGATTTTTATAGTGACTAATATTTTTTAAAGCTTCAATAGCTCCTCCTTGCTCCATAGAAGATGTGATTGTTCCCATAATTTCAGTAGCATCAATTTTGCTTATTTTTCTAAGGTAAAATACCTTTCTTACAGATATTAGCAGACCATATATACCAAGTAAAAGAATTATATAAGTAATAGCTCCTCCACTTTGTAACATCTCCATAATCATGCCAAATCCACTAGTAAGTATTTCTAAAACCATACTATCCTCTTCATACTATCCTCTTAAGAAATTAATTAAATGATTAAATAGTACAATAATGATTATATTAAAAACTATTTCTAAAGACATTAATAAATTACTCAAATTATAATTAGATTTAATTAAATTCAATTAAATAATAATTCAAATTAAAATAATATCTTATCCTTTATGAAAAAATCATATTAGAAAAAATCATATTATTAATTAGTATAATCTTTATTATTTTTAATATAAAAGCATATTGTAAAATTTTTAAAAAAAATAGGGAAAATAAACATTTAATTAAAAGTAATAGTTACCAATAAAAAGAAAATTAGTGTAAATAAAATATCATTATTAAATAGAACTTTTTATTAAATAAAAACTTTTATTAAATAAAGTCTTTTATTAAATAAAGTCTTTTATTAAATAGAACCTTTTAATAAAATATTAATTATAAAATAATTATATAAAATATCAATAGTTTTTTATATTTTCATAGATATAAAATTTAAACATGACTTTAGAATTATTTGGGTTAAAAGAAATCCCTTTGGTAAAAAAAGGAGATAATATTGCTAAAATTATTGAAGAAGATTTAAAAAAAGAAGGCTTAGATCTTGAAGATGGTGACATTTTAATTATTGCTGAGACATTAATTTCAAAAGCAGAAGGAAATATTATAAGAATTGATGAAATCATTCCCTCAGAAGAAGCTATTGAAATTGCAGAAAAATCTAAAAAAGACCCTAAACTTGTTGAAATAATTCTTCAAGAATCTAAAGAAGTTGTTGAACTAGGACCTAATTTTATAGTTACTGAAACCAAACATGGTTTTGTTTGTGCAAATTCTGGAATTGATGAGTCTAATGTTGATGATGGATTAGCAAAACCCATACCTATAAATCCTGATGCATCTGCAAAAGAAATAAGAGAATATTTAGAATATATAAGTGATAAAAAACTTGCAGTAATAATTACAGATACACAAGGTAGAGCATTTAGAGTTGGTGCAATAGGAACAGCTATTGGTTGCTCTGGAATTAAACCTCTTTGGGTAAGAATTGGTGAGAAAGACCTATATGGAAGAAGTCTTGAAACTACAGAAATAGCTACTGCTGATGAACTTGCAGCTGCAGCATCATTATTAATGGGACAGGCAAATGAAGGAATTCCTGTAGTTTTAATTAGAGGCTTTGAAGCATTCAATCATCTTAGAGATACTGAAATAGGAATTAAGCCACTGCTTAGACCTAAAGAATTTGATGTTTTTAGAAAATAGCTAATTTAAATTTTTTCATTTTAAGTGTATAATATGTTTGAAATCAATTTTAAATGTGAAAATTGTGATTTTTCACTTAAAGATAAAAATTTAATTTTTTATTTAAGTTCTGACTTAGATGATATAGAATCTATTGAATCCATTGAATCTATTTTAACTTCT
Source organism: Methanobrevibacter olleyae (assembly GCF_900114585.1). Classification (NCBI taxonomy): domain Archaea; kingdom Methanobacteriati; phylum Methanobacteriota; class Methanobacteria; order Methanobacteriales; family Methanobacteriaceae; genus Methanobrevibacter; species Methanobrevibacter olleyae. The sequence goes on from NZ_FOTL01000002.1 coordinate 113,784, forward strand.
GATTTTGAATTAAAGTCTAAAAATAAATTAGAGCTTATTGAAGAAAGTTTAAATAAAGAAAGCTCTGATAAAATGACTAAATCATTAATATCCGGATTTCTTTATGAAAATTATTGTCCCCACTGTAAGAGATTAATAAAAACATATGTTCCAGAAACTAATGAACTTTTTAATCTAGAGAAAATTGAAAAAATTTTAACTAAAAAAATTTCTAAAAATTCTTCTAGCTATAAAATACTATTTTTCGACTTTAAAAAGACATCTTATAAAGATAGGCGAAATATTCTTGAAAATAATTACTGCCCTAATTGTAATAATGAGATGTCTTTAGTAATTTCTATAAAAACACCATGCCCTAACTGTGGTGGTTCATTAAAAGAAGAATTTTAAACTAAATAAATTAAATTAGAAACAATATTTAATTTTTAAACAGAAAATACAAGAGTGTAAATATGATAACTATACTTTCTGGAGGTACTGGAACTCCAAAATTAATCCAAGGAATAAAAGAAATTTATCCCGAAGAAAAAATTACTGTAATAGTAAATACTGTTGAAAATCATTATTTATCTGGAGGATATATTGCAGCAGATATTGATACTGTTATGTATACCTTTGCAGATATGATAGATGAAGAGTTTTGGTATGGGATTAAAGGGGATACATTTACAATTAGAGAAAAACTAATTGAAATGGGAACTTGTGAACTTCTTAAAATAGGAGATATGGATAGAGCAATTGAACTTCAAAAAGCTATTCTATTAAAAGATTATACTTTAACTGAAGTAGTTGAATTCCAAAAAAATAAACTTGGTATTGAAGCTACAATTATCCCTATGAGTGATGAAGATTCTGAAATAAAAATTATTACAAGAGAACATGGTGAAATAGACTTTCATGAATTCTTAATCAGATATCAGTGTGAATGTGAAGTGCTTGAAGTAAAATATGATAATGTTAGTCCAAGTCCCAAGCTTATTGAAGCAATAAATAAATCTGATAAAGTCATTATTGGTCCATCTAATCCAATAACGTCAATTAGGCCAATTACCACAATTGAAGGTGTTGAACAGGCATTAAAAGATAAAGAAGTAATTGCAGTTTCCCCATTTGTTGGCAAATCTGCATTCAGCGGTCCAGCTAATAAATTTATGAGCTCTTTTGGTTATGAAAGTTCATCAATAGGTGTTGCCAAGCTTTATAGGTCATTTTTAAATAAATTAGTTATTGATAACCAGGATGAATCTTCTAAAGAAGAAATTGAAAAAATTATTCCAGAAGCTATAGTAAGCAATACCTTTATGAAAACACTTGAAGATAAAATTAATCTAGCAAAAATTGTTTTAGAATAATCGAATAATCAGCTTAAAAATAAGAAAAAAATAAAATGGATAATAAAATATTTAAAATTTTTAATAAATAGCTATAAAAAATTGTTAAAGTTTAAATATTATTTTAGTTATAACTAAATATTATTAATATTAGGTGAAAATATATGATACAAATGACTTTGATACAAATCGATAATTATGGTCCATGGACAGTTACTCCAAAACCACGTACTGAATCAGACCTTCAAATTTTACAAGCAGAACTTTTTGCAGATGTACAAAGGCAAATAGCTGCTAAGAAAGGTTTAGTGTTCTTTACAAGATTCGATAACTTATTAGCAGTTACAAATGGCCTTAATGAAGAAGACCACATGAGAATTCAAAGATCTATTAGAAACCGATACCCTGTTACAATCAGTATGGGTGTAGGGGCAGCAGAAACTGCACATGAGGCTCAAAGATTAGCTACAATCGCTCTTCAAGAAAAGGGAGGAGCACAATCTGGAAGAAAAGAAATTTTAGCAATTAATAATTTAATTGAAAATCCAGAAGATAGCTTTGTACAAGCTGCACATATTGATATTAATAGTGTTACAGAAACTTTAACTGATATAGAATCTGCCTTTGATACAAGTTTCATGGTAAATAAAGCACAGCATTACTTAATGACTAAATTAAGAGAGAAAGGAGCATTATTATTCTTCATTGGTGGAGACAATTTCATGTCCCCATGTAATGGATTAAATGAAGAAGATCTTACCAAAATACTTATAGATATTAAAGAAGAAATAGGTATCGGCTTAAAAGCAGGTATTGGTAGAGCAGACAATATAGAAGATGCTGCATATATGGCAGACATAGGACTTGAAATAATTCGTGAAGGAAATAATAAAGAATGGATACATCTAATTGAAGAGCTTCAATAAAACTTATTTTCACTTAATTTAAATTTTCTTTTTATTTCCATTTTTCTAATTTTTTATTTCATAGATTATTATTAATTATTATATTTATATTTTATTATTATTATTAAAATTAAACACAGTATATGACTTTATATGAAAATTTTAATGAAAAATTCTTATGGTAAATTTTTACGAGAATTTTAATGAAAAATTCTTGTGGTGACTTTTATAAATTGAAACTGTTTTTACTTTTTAAGGAAGTGTTAATATTAAAGTACTTGCACCTATGGCTGGAATAACAAATGCAGAATTTACAATGAAATTAATACCCTATGGATTTGACACAGTCACTATTGGAGGGTACAACACTGATAGAGAATCAATAGAAGCCTGTAAAAAAATTATAGCAAGAGGGAGAAAAGAGTTTAATTACCCTAAAGAAGAAATTTATGAAGTAATTGAAAATGAAGTTAACACAATTAAAAATAGTTTTGACATTACTGTTTCTGCAAATTTAAGAGGACACACACCAGATTCACTTATTGAAATTAGCAAAATACCACAATTAGATATAATTGAAATAAATTGTCATTGCAGACAAGAAGAACTTGTTGCAGTCGGTTGTGGGCAAAGTATGCTTTTACGTCCAGACTTAGAAGATTATATTAAAGAAGTTGTTAAAAAATCAAAATCAAAAGTTTCACTTAAAATGAGAGCTAATGTTGAAGGTGTAGATAACCTTGAAATTGCTAAATTAGCTGAAAGTTGTGGAGTAGATTATTTACATATTGATGCTATGAAAATAGGAGTAAAAGATGCTGATTTCGATTTAATAGAAAAAATATCCAAAAATACAAATATTTTTATTATTGGAAACAATTCTATTAATTCAATTTCCCAAGCAGAAAAAATGCTAAATGCCGGAGCAAATGCTATTTCAATAGCTAGAGCAGCTATTAGTGGAAAATTAAGTTTTGATTTAAATGAAATTAAGATTTAATATGTATATTTTGCTTGAATACTTAAACTATTTTTAAAAAACTACTTTTTATCATTATTTTTACACCCATAATAATCTACTTAAACTATTCCTAAACTATCCTAATCTATTTAAACCATTCTAATCTATTTTTATGAATCTCTTAATCAAAAGATAAACTATATATTAAATGTTATGAATATATATTCATAATAAATATATTCATAATGAAACCCCTCATTATAATATATAAAGCCTATTTAAGGAAAAAATTTAAAACTTAAAGGAGCAAATAAATGGTTAGACCAAAAATTGAAAGGAGAATTGTGAAAAAACCTGATTTTAAATGCTTAAAACATAGAGATGTCTCAACTGAAGAGGATTATGAAAGTATAAAAATGAATCTTGATGAATTTGAAGCAATAAGGTTAGGAGATTATCACAATATAAAACAGAAAGAAGCCGCAGAATTAATGGGTATTTCACAGCCTACATTCCATAGAATAATCAACTCTGCAAGAAAAAAGACGGCAATATCTTTAATTGAAGCTAAGAAAATTGAGATAAATAATGAAAATTTTACCACAGAAGATAAAATATACATTTGTAAAGACTGTGGCTTTCAATGGAACAATCCCAAAAAAGAATACACCAACTGCCCAGACTGTAAATCTGAAAATATTGAAATAATTAAAAATGGCTTGAATGATAATTTTAATTTAAATGATAATTTTAACAGTAACAATAAATCAATTGAGCCATCAAGTCCTCAAATATGCAATATCACAGAAACTGCCGATTTTCCTTTAAGGGAAAGAAAGTCTTTTGGAGGACCTGGAAGCGGGAGAGGACCATCAAAAGCATGCGAATGTCCCAAATGTGGATATACCGCACCAAAAATTAGAGGATTTCCATGTAGAAATATAAAATGCCCTGAATGTGGAACACCACTATGTGGATTTAAAGATGAATAATTAAAAAGATAGAAAAAATAAAGATAGAAAAAATAAAGATAGAAAAAATAAAAAGATAATTAAAATAATAAAAATTAATAAAAACTTATGAAAACCAATAAAAATATAAAAAAATATCAAAATTTATATTAATAATATCATTTAAAAATAATAAATATATAATTTAACAACTTAATTGTTTGATATTAAATATTTGAAATTAAATATTTAAAATTAAATAAAAAATTAAGTAATAATATTTTAAAACATAAAAAATTTATAATTACAACTAATTATCAAAAGAAAAGGTGGGCTTATGTCTTTCATAACATTAAAAAATATTAATAAGTCATTTAATGGAGAACCTGTTCTTAAAGATATTAACTTAACTATAGAAGAAGGTTCTACTTTAGGTATTCTCGGTAGAAGTGGTAGTGGAAAATCAGTTTTAATCAACATGTTAAGAGGTACTAAAGAATATGCTCCAGATAGTGGAGAAGTACTCTTCGATTTATCAATATGTGAAAATAAAAAATGTTTACATGTTGAACCTGCTTCAAAAGCAGGAGAAAAATGTCCAGAGTGTGGAGATGAATTAAAATCCCAGCAAATTGACTTCTGGAAAGCAGGAAGATTAGAAAAAGCTGCAATCAGAAGAAGAATTTCTATCATGTTACAGAGAAACTTTGCATTATACGATGAACAAACTGTAATTGACAATGTATTAAATGCAATGGGTGATGAAGGTAGATATGAAGAAGAAAACATTTACCGTGCTATTGACCTATTAGAAATGGTTCAAATGAGCCATAGGGTTACCCACGTTGCACGTGACTTAAGTGGAGGAGAAAAACAGAGAGTAGTACTTGCAAGGCAATTAGCTAAAAACCCTATGTTACTTTTAGCAGATGAACCAACAGGAACATTAGACCCCCAAACTGCTGAAAAACTCCACCAAACTTTAATTCATGGTGTTAAAGATGAAGGCATTAGTATGGTAATTACATCTCACTGGCCAGAAGTTATGAGTCACCTAGCTGATGATGTAATTTGGCTAGATGAAGGAGAAATCATAGAACACGGCGATCCAAATGAGATTGTTGAAAAGTTCTTAGAAACCGTACCTCAAGCTGAACAAGTTGAAAGAGTTGAACACACCGAAGAAGCAATTAAAGTTGATGAAATTAAAAAACATTATTATTCAATTGAAAGGGGAGTAGTAAAAGCAGTAGATGGAGTAAGCTTAACAATAAATAAAGGAGAAATTTATGGTATTGTTGGACTTAGTGGATCTGGTAAAACTACTTTAACTAGAATGATAATTGGTTTAACTGAACCAAGTAGTGGAGAACTTGAAATTAGACTAGGTGATGATTGGATTGATATGAAAAAGCCAGGTCCTTTAAACAGAGGACGTGTAACTTCATACTTAGGCCTATTACACCAAGAATACTCTTTATATCCTCATAGAGATGTTTTAGGAAACTTAACTGATGCTATTAGTTTAAACTTACCTGCAGAATTTGCAAAAATTAAAGCAGCACATATCCTTGAAACTGTAGGATTTGAAAAAGACAAGTCTATTAGCATGTTAGCTAAATGGCCTGATGAGTTAAGTGGAGGAGAAAGGCATAGAGTAGCTCTTGCACAAGTTCTTATTAAAGAACCTAATATAGTTGTATTAGATGAACCAACAGGTACTATGGATCCAGTTACAAGAATTATCGTAACTAACTCTATTTTAAAAGCAAGAGATGAATTAGATCAAACATTTGTAATTATTTCACACGACATGGACTTCGTTTTAGATGTTTGTGATAAGGCAAGCTTAATGAGAGGAGGAAAACTCCTTAAAACTGGAACTCCAGAAGAAATAGTTGTAGAATTAACTGGTGAAGAAAAAGAAGACATGTTAAAAGATCATTAATCTTTTTCTTTTCTTTTTTTGTTTTAAAAAAACATTTTATTTATTTTTAAATCTTTATTTATACTATTTTTACTATTCAAAAACAATTTTTTTATCATTAACTGATCTTTTGATTATCAACAATATTTATAAAAAAAGAAATAAATTAATAAAAATATTAAAAACCTATATTAATATAAACAAACAAAACTTATCATGTTATGATACTAACTTATAAATCTATAAAAATTTTATAGGATTTTTAAGATTTTCATTAAATTATTGTATTAGAAGATTAAAGGAGAATGATTATGGCATGGGATGATGCACCGTCACATATTTGTAGAGGTGGAGATGTAAGAGGATTAGCATTCTGCTGTCCTCCTGTAAAACCTTGCCCTATTATGGGGGCTTTAAAAGAAGTAGGATTAACTCCTCAAGAATTTTTAGATATTAAAGAAAAATTTGCAAGAGAAACTAGATTAGGTGAAGGTCCAGCAACTTGTTTTGGATCATTAGTATGGTGTTGTAAAACTTCAAAACCTTGTCCTTTAAGAGACATGACCTTAAATCAAATAGGTATGAGTGAAGAGGAATATATGACACTTAAAAACGAGTTATCAGAGGCTGTTTTAAAAGCAGGCACTCCCCCAACTTCAAATGAAGCAGTATTTGCACTTTCACAAACATTTAATATAAATGAATCAGAAGCTGAAAAAGTACTTACAGACTGTAATAATGATTTAAGAATGGCTGTTAAATTACTTAAACTTAAACAATTAGAAAATAAATAAAATGAAACTATTAAATTCTAAAATAAAAAATTTAAAAAAAGCTATCTAAACCAATAAAACTACGAAACTCTAAGATAAAAAAAACTAAACAACAACTATCTAAACCAATAAAACTACGAAACTCTAAGATAAAAAAAATTAAAAAGCAACTATCTAAACAGTTGAACTAAAAATAAATAACATGTGATAATATGGGATTGACTTCTCTTTTTTTAGAAGTGGAAAATAAAAATGTTTTTATTTTAGGTACTGGAGAAGTAGCTACAAGAAGGGCTCATCGCTTTTTAGATAAGGGTGCAAATGTTATTTTAGCAGGAAATTCAATTGATGATGAATTAACTAAAAAAGGAGCTATCTTAACACCTTTAAAAAATCTTGATGAAATAGTTAAATGGAGTGACATAGTAGTTACAGCAAGTGGCGATGCAGAATTATGTGAATACATAGCATCTATTAGTAAAGGAAAATTAATAAATAGGGCAGATAAACCTGAAAAAGGAAATATAATAATCCCTACAAGTTTTTTTATAGATAATATAGAAATATCCATTTATACAAATGGGCAAAGTCCTTTAATGGCTCGTGAACTTAGAAAAAAGATTCAGTCTATAATTACAGAAGAAGATTTACTTGAAATAAAACTTCAAGATTATGCCAGAACTTTTCTAAAAGAAAAAATAGATGATCAAAAAATAAGAAAGGAATATCTTTATAATATATTAAATAATGAAAAAATCAAAGGATATTTAAAAGAAAATAAGTTTATAGAAGCAAAGGAACTTGTAGAAGAAATCATTAAATCAGATTTTAATTGAATTTATTTTAAGTGATTTAAAAAATTATAACTCTAAAATAATCTAAAATATAAAAATCATTCATAAAAAATATAAGGGAGAATCCATATTGATAATCAATATACGTGTAGACCATACTCTTGCAGACATAGAAACAATGGAAAATGTATCAAAAGATTTAAAAGAATTATTTTCTGATTTAAAAGAAAAAATGGATATTAGAGAATATATTGAAATCAATACTTGTAATAGGTATGAATATTTCCTTTATACTAATGATTATAGCTATGAAGAGATAGATTGTGATAATAAATTTGTAATTATAGATTATAACGATGATGCAATTTTGCATTTATTTAGAATGAGTTCTGGATTAGAATCTATGATTATCGGTGAAGATCAAATCTTAGGTCAGATAAAAGATTCTAAAAAGAAAAGTGAAAAAGAAGGGCATTGTGGAAAAAAATTAGATGCTATTTTTACAAAAGCAATCCACGTTGGTCAGGTAGTAAGGAACAAAACCAAAATTAATCAGGGCTCTATTTCTATTGGTTCTGCAGCAGTTGATCTTGCAGAAGAACATCTTGGAGACTTACAAGACAAATGTGTTCTTGTTATTGGTGCCGGTAAGATGGGAACTCTTGTTGCAAAGGCATTAGCTGAAAAAAACTTAAGAGCTATTTTTGTTGCAAATAGAACTTATTATAAAGCAGTGAAATTAGCTGAAGAACTTGATGGTGAAGCAATTCTTTTTGACAATTTAGAAGAAAAACTAGTTAATGCAGAACTTGTTATTAGTTCTACTGGTTCACCACATGCAATTATTAATAAAAAAAGATTAATGAAAATATTTGATAAGCAAGTACCTAAAAAAATGATTTTTATTGATATTGCAAATCCAAGAGATATTGAAGATGATGTTAAAGAATTAGGAATTGATCTGTTCAATATTGATGATTTAAGAGGCATTGCAGATGAAAATAAAAAACTTCGTGAAAATGAAGTTATAGAAGCAGAAAAAATAATTGGGAATGAATTTGATTTACTTAACGAATCCTTTAATTTAATTGAAATAAATCCAATACTTGGTAATTTAAGAGAGTCTATGGAAGAAATAAGACAACGTGAAAGTCAAAAAGGCATAGTTAAACTAAGTAATGTAGATGCAAAGGATATAAAAATTATAGATGTGATGACTAAGTCAATTGTTAATAAAATATTTTATGACATTTCTGAAAATATTAAAAAATCAGCGAAAAATAATGAGGAAGATGTTATAAAAATGTGTGAGACTATATTAAAAAGATAGTTTTAAAAAATAGTATTTTAAAAAAAGTTTTAAAAATAAAATCTAGGTTTAAGATTAGCAGAGCAATCTTAAAGATAAGTAAAAAAAATAGAATGTCTAACTATTCAAACATTCCCCTAATTTCTTCTTTTTTATATTTATTAATATCTAATGCAAAATAAATATCTTCCATAGTTACTATTTCTTTATCATTGATTATTGCATTATGAAGGGCAGTTTTTAGTATTTTTTCTTTAATGTCCCTACCAGACATTCTTTTAGAAATTTTTACTAATTTATCAATATCTAAATCATATTTCAATGGAAAAGTATTGAGGTTTAATTTAATAATTTCTCTTCTTTCATTATCATCTGGTAATTTAAATTCTATTTCTTCTTCAAAACGACTTCTAATTGCAAAATCAATAGAAGATGGATTATTAGTAGCTGCAATAGTTACAACACCATCATTGGAATTGATACCGTCCATTTCAGTTAAAAGAGAATTTACAATTTCAGAAACATCCCCCCTTAATGATTGAAAAGACCTATGTAATGCAATTGCATCAATTTCATCAATGAATATTAAAGAAGGTGCAGATTTTAATGCAGCTTCATATAAATCATGAACTTTACTTGCTGCATCTCCAACATGGTCTCCGATTAATGATGTTGCTTTAATTAAGAATAAATTAATATCTAATTCATTTGATAGTGCCTTTGCAAGCATAGTTTTGCCAGTACCTGGAAGACCATAAAATAAAACATTTTTAGGGGCCCACATACCAAACTTTTCAGGATCTTGAAGGTATTTATAAATTAATTTAGATTTCTTCTTAGCATTTTCTTGCCCTACAACATCCTCAAAGAATACATTAGATTTAACTCTTTTTACAGAATCTTGTTTTTCTTCATTGTTAGTAACTATTACAATTGAAGTATTTTCTCCTATTACAGAGTTTTCAGGATGTGCTGTTAGAATTTTAAAAGCAAAATCTGGAATGATCTTTTGATCAAAAAGATAAGAACCAGTTTTTACCCTTGTTCCACTCCATTGATCTATGGCATATTGTTCAAAAAGAACTCTATCAGATATTTCTAAATTAGGTCCTTCTAATAATCCAAAGTTAAAAGGATAACCTGCAGTTTCTAATACAAGAACCTTAGTTTCATTATCAGAAAAACTTGATCTATTTTTTATAGAAACTTCTGATTTTTTAATATTTGAACTTTTATTTTCAGATTTCACATTTATCACATCATAATTATAATCAAAATTATAAGCTTCTTTAAAATAAATCTTAATTTAATTAAATAAATTAAAAATATTTTAAATTCAGAATAAACTTTTTATATATTTGTTAGATTACATATATGTTTAACATTATTTAAATATTTTCATTAGATAAAAAAAATATTAATTATTATAAGTAATTGTCTTAAATTAAACTATCATAAAGTTGTTTCATCTTTAAAGCATCTTGATCTATTAAAGGTGTTTCACAAATGATAGTAGCTTTCCAATCGTTTTCTATTAAATTTAATAAAAGATCTTTAATATGTGGACCATACTCATCATCTTCAGCTAAGGTATGATGCTTTCTTTCACCTTTGTCAGTGTACTCTATTGTAGTGAAATGACAATGAAGCCTATCCATATCTAAATTATCTTCAAGTTTTGAAAAAATACAATTGTAATCTTCTTTTTTATTTAAAAGACCTCTTCCTCTTGCATGAACATGAGCAAAGTCAATAGTCGGTTCAAAATGGTCAAAGCTAGCGCACATTTCAATAATCTCATCAATATTTCCTAATTGAGAAAGTTTACCTGTTGTTTCAGGTGCAAAGGTGAAATTTTCTATTCCTTCTTCCTCACATCTTATAAGAAGTCTTGTGTAAGTCTTTTTAGCTAAATCCATACAGATTTCAGGTTTTCTATTTGAATAAAAACCCGGATGAAATACGAGCCTATATGCACCCATAAATTCTCCAACTTTTGCAGATTGAACTAATCTTTCAATAGACGAATCAATTTTTTCCTCCTCTTTAGAACATACATTAATATAATATGGACAGTGCATAGAGACTAAAACTCCATATTCATCAGCATATTCTCTTAGTTTAAGCGCAGAGGATTCGCCAATTTTAACACCATAAGTTGATTGATATTCAAATGCATATAATCCAAGAGGTCCTAAAAATTTAGGAGATTCAAATGCCTTTCCTTTAAAATCAATTGGTTTTCCAGCTGGGCCAAAAATAACCTTATCTTTCATAAAAATCAAACCATAAAAGTAAAATATGATAAAAATATACAATAAAAAATTTGTAAAAATTGTAAAATCAAATAAAGATATAAAGACTAAAAAAAGAAGAAAATTAAATAGAAAAATTCTATTTAATTATAAAATACCCATGGATTTATTAGTTTTAGTAATGGATTTTTCCCTATCAGATTCTATTTCTAACATTGCACGAATAGCATCTACATTTTCAGGTACTACATCAGATTCTTGGTGTACTGCTTGCATATAGAACAATTCATTATCTACAACATTAATAGATTCTTTCCATACCGGAATCTCATACAAGTCATTTCTACTTCTTCCTAAATCTTTAGCATATTCCATAAGTGCAGCAGTAGAGTCTAAGCCAGCACCAGCTTCAACTACCATCACTCTGGAACGTTTTTCAAGTAAATCAATAACTTCATCATTACTTACTTCATTTCCAATTTCAACCATTAAATTGTGTTGGTGCATTAAAGTAGTAGGAACAAGTAAAGCCATTGTAGTAACATCAATACCTTTCATTACGGTTTGTACATCTGGGCCGTGGTGAGAAGGTACCTTTGGAGGGTTAGGTACAATAGCATTTATAGGGCCTTTTTTAATTTCAGACGGGTCAGATCCTCTTCTAACCATTACTGCACGAACTTTTTTAATATCAACTAATGGATTAAGAGTGTGTAAAGTACGGGTTAAACCAGTAGTGTTACAAGATACTACTCTTGCATAATCTGCGCCATAGGAATCATCATAATTAGCAAAGGAGTTAAAAGACAAACCTGTTAATTCATGGTCTTCCCCACCTTGGTAAATAGCTTTTACACCAGCTTTTTTATACATTTCAAGGTTTTGAGGCCCAATATTTCCAGGAGTACAATCAACTACAATATCTGCTTCTTGAATCATATCTTCAACAGTACCTGCAATTTCAATTCCTGCTTCTTTAAATAGGTTTTCCCTTTCAGGAATTCCTATGTATAAAGGATATCCTTTTTCTTCTACAGCCGTTCTTGCTTCAAAATTTGGCCTAGTTTTACTTACACCAATAACTTTCATGTCATCTTGAGCTGCTACAGCATCAGCCACTCTTTTACCAATAGTTCCAAATCCATTAATAGCTACAGATTTCATTTTTAAACTTCCTTCAAGAATATTTGAATTTATAAAAAAATCATTAAATTCAAAATATATGATTAAAGTTTTATTATTTAATCTATATATAATTTAATATTTATTTTAATTAATCATCATCAATTATTATTCAAGTAAAACTATACCATAACAGAAATAGCTATTATTCTCTTCATCAATTCCTAAAATATCATAGCCATTGTTTTCAATAGTTTTATGAATATCTACACCACAAGCTTCTCCAGATGGACGAGCTTCATTCGGATACTTACATCCATCTAAATTACATTCTTCACCTTTAGACTCACAGACCAGACAAGTTCCAGCACCCATACCAAATGCTTTATAATAACCTAAACGAGCACAAAGATTCTCTATATCAAGAGCTATTTTAGTAATCATTCCAATATCATCTTCAATGGAAGCTAAACTAATCTCAAACAAGATAGCTGTTTTATAAGAATTAATCATACCAATGAATTCTTCAGCTTTTGGAGTATATGGTGGGCAAACTAAAGTTTTACCATAATTAGGACAACCAAATTGACATTTTAATCTTGTCCATGGTTCTACAACAATAGTATTAGTTTCAATATATTCAAATTCAAAATTTTTATACACTTTAGTTAAATCCTTAATTTCACCAGATAACTTATCCAAATTAATCATAAACACCAACACTTAAATTAAATAGTTCTTAATTTATAAAAGTAACGATAATAGAAAAGTAAAGGATAATAGAAAAGTAAAGATTAATAGAAAAGTAAAGATTAATAGAAAAAATAAGAAAACTTATTTTTAATAAATTAAAATTAATCCTACTAAAATACAATCTATCCCCAATTATAATTATAAATTTATCCTTATATTACTTAAATATAGGCTTTGCTGAAATCATATCTTTGACTTAATTAAATTGATTTATAGATGTTATCCATTAAACATTGAAATTTAGTTTCTTTATTTAAGAAATGTATGATTTTACTAGCAGTTAATCCACTAAATAATTCTTTTATGACAATAAACATACTTCCAGCATCATCCCATTAACCTATATGATTTGTCTTTAGAACCACTAGTGAAGCTAAAACCATAATTAGCAATAATTTCACATTTTTATTTAGAAAATAAATTAATATTGTTTTGTTAAATTCCTGAAGGTTTTTTTAAAGGGTTTTTCTTAGTAATTTTTTAGAGAATTTTCTGCAAATTCTATAAATGAGGCATGTCCGAAATCTTTAAAAGCTTAGAAATATCCATATTTAAGTCAATTGAATCACAAAACAGATAAATGAATTTTGAATATGCTTTTTATTTGAATATGCTTTTTATTGCTAAAATTGTAAGTTTAGCTGAATTTATATAAAGTATGTTTTGAAGATTTATTAGAATAAGCGAGAATCATCATTTTTGAGTAAATTAAAATTCCAAAATAATAAAATTCTCTAACTTATCCATCTTAAACTGATTTTTAGGAGTTTTCATCCAATCTTTTAAATACAATTTAATTGAATATTATAAAAAATCCCAAAAATTTAATTGTAATAAATTACTAAAATAGGCTTGGATAAATAAATATTTTCACTTTCATAATATTATTATTAATATTATTATTAATATTATTAATATTATTATTTATTTCACTTTTTCAACGAATATAGTCTGTTATTGATTATTTCTTAACTCTTAAATCTTATTTCAAGTCTAACTAAATTTAAACAACTAAAATCATTAAATTCAATCTAAATGAATTTTAAATTTTTTTACCTGAACTAAAATTTCAATGAAAAAGGATTTCAACACCAATTTATTATAAAATAATTGATAGATTATATGGGGTTATATAGGGAGAGCTAAAATGACATCAAAGATAGTTAAAAATAGTGTCATAATATTAATAGGAAATATTATATTTAGAATTGGAGGATACATTTATCATTACTTAATGGCAATTCTATTAGGTGCTTCAAATTACGGAATTTTAACTTTAACTCTTCCTTTTCAAGGAATCTTTCAAATTTTATCTGCAGGAGGGCTACCTCCAGCAATAGCGAAATATATTTCAGAATATAATACATTAAATAAAGAAGATTATGCAAGACAAACAGTATTTACCTCCTTAAAAATAATGATTATATTAGGTATACTCTTTGGATTCATAATGGTATTTTTTGTAGCTCCTTGGTTAGCTTATACTATTTATAATAAGCCAATAGCATTACTTCCTTTACAAGCTATTGGTTTAATCACTCCATTTAGTGTTATTGTAGGAGGATTTCGTGGTGCCTTTCAAGGAGTATATAAAATGGAATATATCTTATATACCCGTGCTGTAGAACAGATAATAATGATATTATCTGCTACTGCATTAGTCCTTATAGGCTTATCTACTTTTGGTGCAGTTTTAGGATCAGTATTAGGTTTTTTATTCTCTGCATTATCTGCAATTTACATTTTTAAAAGATATATGGGAAAATATTTGCCAGAACCAAGTGAAAATTTTAAATTTTCTCTTAAAGATGAATTAAAATTAGCTAAAAAATTAATATCCTTTTCAATACCTGTTTCCATAACCGCTTTAGCTGAGATGGGAATTTATAGTATTTGTACTATGATTATAGGTGTTTTCTTAACATCTACTGTTGCAGGTTATTTTGGTGCAGCAAATCCAATTGCAAGATTGCCATTAATTATGTCAGGTTCAATAGCAACAACAATATTACCTGCAGCTTCAGAAGCATTTGCTACTAAAAATAAATTATTACTTCAAAAATATGTAGATGATGCTTATAAATATGGAATGTTTTTTATAATTCCTATGTGTGTAGGAATTGCAGTTTTCTCAAAAGAAATATTAGGATTATTATACTTTAAAAATCCTGCATACATTAATGGATATATGGCATTATCCATATTAGTTGTTGGAATGACATTTTATTCAATATATACTATTTCAAGTAGCATCACCCAAGGAATTGGAAATCCAAAAATATCTATGTATATTTTAATAATAGGTTCTATACTCACATTCATTTTAGGATGGTTATTAATCCCCATATATGGAATAGAAGGTGCAGCATTAGCTACAACAATATCTTCATTTTTAATGATGATTCCAATGTTTTTAATACAATTTAGATTAACAAAAACTAATCCTCCATATAAGTTTCTATTAAAAGTGACAATTGCATCTTTAATAATGGTAATACCTTCATTTATACTTCCAAATAACCCAATAAGATTAATAATTGGACTTATAATTTGTCCAATAATTTATATAATACTAATAATTCTCCTAAAAACATTAAGCCATAGAGACATTGAAAAATTTAAAGAATTATCTAAAAAATTAGGACCTCTTAAAAAATATTGTCACACACTATTAAATACAATAGATAAATACTGTGAAGAATAAAAAATATGACTTTAGTTAAAAGAAATAAGGATTATATTTTAACTTCACCATATATTTATAGAATATCCGCTAAAATTAGTTTAATCTATTTCGCTAAATTTATATATACTGAAACTATTAACAAGAAAATAAAAATAAAAAATAGAAAAATAAAAAAATAAAAATAAAAAAATAAAAATAGAAAAAGAAAAATAGAAAAATAAAAAAATAAAAATAGAAAAAGAAAAATAGAAAAATAAATTTTTTAAATATCAAAATTTTTATTTATACTCAAATCTTAAGAGTAAAGATGAATAAATAATAACTATTACAGAGCCAATATTATGTACAAATGCACCACCAATAGGCCCTAGCCATCCGAGCATTGCAAGAACAGTAGCTAAGATATTTAAACCTAAAGCAAATGCAATTCCTCTATTAATTGTTTTAATAGTTTTTCTTGAAAGTGCAAATAAATGTGGAATATATTTAATATCATCACTTACAAGACATACATCAGATGCTTCAATAGAAATATCACTACCAACACCACCCATTGAAATACCAATATCTGCTTGTCTTAAAGCTGGTGCATCATTAATGCCATCCCCTATCATTGCAATTTTTTTATTGTTAGATTGTAACTCTCTAATTTTAGAAATCTTATCCTCAGGTAAGCAATTGTATTTTAAATCAACGATATCAACAGTATGTGCAATCTGTTCAGCTGCTTCTTTATTATCTCCAGTTAATAAAGTAGAATCAACACCTAATTTATGTAGTTGACGAACAATATCAAATGCATCATCTCTTAAAACATCAGATAAGAAAACTGCTCCTAAAAACTTTCCATCACAACTAATATAAATTACAGTAGAGCCTTGATTTAAATATTGTGAAATATTTTCTTCAATAAAATCATGAGGAATATCAATATTTAATGAATTAAAGAATTCTTCATTACCTGCACATAGAGTACTATCATTTAAATTAGCTTTTACACCTTTACCAATGATCATTTCAAAGTTAGTAACTTTATATAAAGCTTTTTCATTTTTGTCTTTATAAAATTTTGTTATTGCTTTTGCTAAAGGATGTTCAGATGGACTTTCTAATGAAGCAAGTAAATGAATTAATTCTTTTTCACTAAGCTCATCACTAATTTCATTATTATATGGAATTACTTTTGTAACTGTAGGTTTACCATAAGTTAAAGTGCCAGTTTTATCAAAGATAATTTGATCAATTTTTGCTAATTTTTCAATGGAAATTCCTTCTTTAACTAAAATACCTACTTTAGTTAAATTTCCAATTGATGCCATAATAGCTGTTGGAGTAGCTAGAACAAGGGCACAAGGACAGAACACTACTAAAATAGTTACTGCACGAATTATCTCAGCTGTAAAAATCAGAGTTAAAATAGCACAAATAAATGCAACTACAACTATAAAACTTGCCCATCTATCTGCTGATTTAACAACTTCGGCATTTTCAGGATTTGCTGATTCAACTAATGTAATTAACTTTTGAAGAGAACTGTCTTCTCCTTTTTTAGTTGCTTTCATTATAAAAGAACCATAGAGATTAATTGTACCACTAAATACTTCATCACCAACTACTTTATCTACAGGTATAGATTCTCCAGTCATTACTGATTGATCTATTGAAGATTCTCCCCTTATAATCTCACCATCTACTGGAATAACCTCACCAGGTAAAACTTTTAAAATATCTCCAACATTTATTAATTCTGCTGCGATTTCTTCTTCAGTTTCACTATCTTGGTTATAGTTTCTTATAATACTGCCCTTTGTAGGACTTAAGTCTATAAGTTTTTCAATTCCAGCTCTTGTTTTAGATACTGTATATTCTTCTAAGAAACCGCCGATTGCCATAATAATAGCAATTACACCAGCAGCAAATAATTCTCCAATAAGAATTGAAGAAATAATAGCAATAGTAACAAGAACATCAGCTTTTATGTCAAATTCAGTATAAAGACCTACTGCAGCTTCTATAAAAATTGGAAAACCACAAAATATTATTGTTATCCACATTAAATCTATTCCAAAAAGACTTATTCCTAATAAACTTAAAATTACTGCAATAATAGAAATAAGAATAAAAAGAAGATCTCTTTTTTCATCATCTTGAAAAAACTCTTTTATGTTCATTTTTATAACCCCCTAAAACTATACAATATAGGTATACCCTTATAGGTATATGCTTATTTTAAAAAAATATAACTATATTCTTAAAAGTAGAGAATATAGCTTAATATGGAAATAATATTTTACTAAAAATTTAATTATAATTTAACTAAAATTTAATTAAAATTTAATTAAAATTTGATTAAGATTTAATTAACATTTAATTAACATTTTATAACCTTAAACTAAACTTTTAATAAAAAATTAAGTTAAATGCGTGAGTAATACTCTAAAATTGAAGAAATATCTGTTAAAGCTTCATCAGTATCTCCATCATCAATTGCATCCCTAATGCAATGATTAACATGCCCCTCTACAATAATATGGCCTACTTTATGTAAAGCAGATTTAGCAGCATTTACTTGCATTAAAATATTTTCACAAGGAATATCTTCATCAATCATACGATTAATTGCATTTACCTGGCCTATAATTTTTTTAAGCCTCCTATGAATATTTTCAGAATCCATACATTGTTTCAAAGTAACACCACCATTTTTAAGAATAGTCATACCCCATTAGGTATATCTAAACTAGTATATTAAACTTTTAGTATATAAATCTTTTGAAAATTAAAAAATAAGTATATGATAAAAATAAATTTTATAAAAAAATTAAATAAAAAAGGAATAAGATAAAAAAATTAATAAAAAAATTAATAAATTGATTAATAAAAGAATTAAATTAATTAATAAAAAAATTAATAAATTAATTAATAAAAGAATTAAATTAATTAAAAAATTAATCTAATTCAATTCACCAAACTGAGACAATTTTTCAGGGAAATAAGTATCTACTACATATTCAAGCCCATACTTGGAGAATGATTGCTGTTCTGCTTTTTTACCAATCTTAAGCATTTTCTTAATTTCAGTTTGCCAGAACTCATTCTGATACCTTGGGTCTTTTGAAAGCTCTTTTAATCTTAATACATCGATATCTTTTAATGGATCGGTTGGAAGATCATATTCAATGATATCACTTGCAGTTACTCCTAAAAACTTAGCATCAGGAGTAGCTAAATCATGATTTACATGAGCTAATTTTGCACTTCCAGAAATAATTACCTGTGCAATGTGGAATCCCCAAGGGTCTCCGTCGTTACATATGTATACAGGAAGACCTAATTCTTCATTTACTCTTTTAATGAATCTTCTTGTAGCACGAGCTGCTTGGCCCTTAAGACCTACAATCAAACAGTTAAATCTTTTATGAGCATTTTCTTGAACTAATCTGTGGAACATCCCCATAGTTTCTACAGCAAGTACAAAGTCAGCACCACAACCTAATAGTTCAACCTGGTCAATAGTTGGTGAAATAGTATAACCAGATTTACCTGCTCTTGAAGCATTGATTTCAAACTCACCATCAAGTAAGGTAATATCTCCATAAACTGATGCACCATCCTCTTCAGGCATCAATCCTAAATCTTCACGAGTAGCCCCTAATGCAACTTCTAAATCTTCACCTACAATGTTAGATTCTTGCTGTGTATTAAATTCAATTCCCCAACCTTCAGAGATATAATACATCTCCCTGATAGTTGCAGTTTTATCTCTTAATACTAAATCTTTACAGAAATTAGCAACATAAACCATTTGTCCTAATTTTCTAATTTGTTTAACATTACCTAAAGATCTTTTACCAAATCTATCACCAAGAATATAATAACGTTTATCTTCATCATAAACAATATTACCAGTTCCTCTAGAAGGAATTCTTAGAGTAGGCACTTTATTTTTCTCAATATCTTCTATAATTTCTTGACCGAAACCTTTGAGTTTATTAAAAGTATATTGTCTTCTTTTTTCTTTATGAGTATGTTTATGAGTAGCAGTTTCTTCAGCCATCTAATCATTCCTCCTCTTCTTTTGAGTCAAATAATTTAGATTGTTCATCTGTTTTTTAGATTTTTTCTCTTTAGTTTTTTCATCATCCAAAAATGCTTCATCCAAATCAGATTCTTGAACTCTATCCTTACGATTTGAATGTTCTTTATCTACAACATGACCAAATTCATCAAGTTCTTCAAGTAAGGAATCTACATAGTCTTCTTCTTCCTCTTCTTCTTCGACTTTTTCACCCATCAATTCTGCTAATGCCCTTCTTGTAACTTTAGCAAGAACAGGCTTATAATCAGGAACCCCAGTTTCAGCAAGTGCTGCTGCTTCTTCAATAATGACAGGTACATAGTCTTCAAATATCTTAGATCTCATCGCTTTTTCTTTTTCAGCCTTTTTAGACCTAATATGTCTTTGGAGTTTTCTTGCTATTTTCATGGTAGCTTGTCTAATCTCATGAACAATTTCAGGCTCTGGTGCAATACTTTGTTTACCAGTAGATAAGTAAGGAACTTGAGTTGAAATAATATTTACAAATAAAGTAAGTGGAGTGTTGTCTAAGTCTTTAAGACCATATCTTCTCCAATCAATAGATTTTAACGCTTCAGTAATAGCACAACTTCCTGCATCAAAAGTTAATGGAACTCTGTTTGCAAATCTTAGGATTTCAGATTTTCTTTGTTCATTTACAATCCTACCTGCATCTCCACCGTAAGCAATACCTGCTTCTACAATAAATGCTACACCACCTTTATAAGTAACTGGACTTCTTGTAATGGTGGTGATGAATTCTGGTTTAAGAATTAATTTCATACCTTTTTCAATTTGTTCTTCCCCAATAGGAATAAGACCAGAAGTAGGTGGAGCCATAAATTTCATTTTACTAAATGCTTCTACAATAATCTCTGCTTCCGACCAAGTCATGCTTTTTGGGCGTTTTTTCATGTCAATTCCAGTGATTTCTTGAAGTTCTTTAATTTTCTTAGAAGACATTCTTGATAAAGAACTAGTTAACATACTTTTGAAGTTTCTTTTATCAGTGATTTTTGCAATTGTAGTAATATCATCTGCAGTAACACCCTTAGGATGAGGTAATACTTCCTTAGGTAAAACTGGAACAATGTCTGCAGCTCTTTTAAAGATGTATTTATGTCCTTTAGGATCTCTAAAGGTAATCTTTGCATGAGGGTTAGCAATCATTGTCCTACGAATGTATTCAAATGCACCTTGCTCAGCTAAGGAGTATGATACTTCTTTAAATTGAAGTTGGATACAAACACCAGTACTTTCAGGAGTGAAATTTTCAGTTTTAATAACATCCCCCACATTGTTTTTTACATCCATTTTAAATTCCATTTTGACTCCTTTAAGTTGACCATCTTCCTTCCAACCAGAAATTACATGGGTAGACTCACCAGTAGTCATTTGGGATAAAAGTACACAACCACTACAACCTAAACCTTGCTGTCCTCTTGATTGAATATTTCTAAATTTAGAACCTGCAAACATCTGACAGTATACTTGAGTTACAAATTCTTCTGGAATACCTGGACCATTATCAGAATGTCTTAAAAGATAATGTTCTTTTCCAATTTGTTTTAAATCAATTCTAATTTCTGGTAAGATACCTGCTTCTTCAGCAGCATCAAAACTGTTTGTAATCAATTCATGAAAAACAATAGTTAAAGATCTTATTTTACCAGAAAATCCTAACATCTGTTTATTTTTTCTAAAGAACTCTGATGGAGTTAATTGGTCAAAATTCTCAAAGAGTTCTTGTGCTTGTTGAGACAAATAAAACCTCCTTTACATATCCCTAATTAATTTATAAATTAATTAATTTGAAAATAAATTATAATTAATAAAAATTAATCAAAATATCAATTTAAGATAATTAAAATTTTAAAAAAAATTAAAATATCAATGCAAGATAATTAAAATTTTTAAAAAAATTAAAATATCAATACAAAATAATTAAAATTTTAAAAAAAATTCCTCTTAAAAAAAATACTATAATAAATTTCTATCAATGGTAATGTAATCATAAAATTTTATAAAGTTAATAAAAATTATCGATATCTATGAAAATTCTATTAAAATTATACAAAAATCATTTTTATGAAAAATTTTTATAAAAAAATGGATAAATTACTAAAATTTTAGACAAAATAATAATATCTTAATTATAAAAATATGTTAAAACTATAGTAAATATATCACTATATATACATATGTTGCTAAAAGTATATAAAAGTTTTTGATTAGTATGAAAATTTTAATAAAAAATATATTACATAACATTAAAATTTAAGCTAAATATAATTAAAATACATCACATTAAAAAATCTCATTAAAAAATATTAAAACATACATATATCTTTAATGAAAAATAACAATTAATAGAGAAAATTGATTTGAAGTAATAAAAACAATATCAAATTATAAAAATAAAACTATTTAAAAAAATAAAACTATTTAAAAAAATTAAGTTAATTTAAAAATTTTATTTTAAAAAAAATAATTTTATAAAAATAAAAAATAGCTAAAAAATAAAAAATAAAAAAGTTTTAAAGAAGGATTCTTAAAATTAAATCCGATTAATCATCTAAATCATCACGGAATTGTATTTCATCTCTTTCAATTCCAACAACTTCTTTAAATTCTTTCATTTTACGTTCATTTTTCTTATTTTCTAAAAAGGAATAGACAGATTTATGTCTTGATCCATTAAGAATCATTTCAACTGCTTCTTTTGCAATCATTACATTCTTTAATTCACCTATTAATGAAACAGTTTTACCATAAATAGCCATGTCCACTTCAGCCATATCAACAATTATTTCTCTAGTTTTTCCATCTTTTCCAATAATTCTACCTTTATATCTTGCCATTGCTTTTTTAGATTTTCCAAGATACAAAGGCAATTTAATTATTTCTAAATAAGTATCATCTTTATTTAATTTTAATGCTATACGTGGATTGAAACCACGAGCAATAGCTTTTACAATATGATTTGCTTTCCATACACCAAGAGGATCTTCCATATTTTCATTAGGATAAATAGCTACTGTGCCTTCCTCACTATCAATATCTAAATGAGTATTAGTAGCATTTTCTATTAATTGTTTGGTTTCTCCTTTTGTTCCAATTAAAGCACCTACTCTATCTGCAGGAACTTTAAGATAATCAGTTTCCGGCAATTTATTCACCTCTTCGATTTTAATTTGAATTTAAAACTTCTCTACTTTTCTATTTAATTATCTAGATAAATTTTAGATAAAAATATTTATTTATATTTTTAATATTTTTAATAAATTATATATTTAATATTTTTAATAAATTATATATTTAATATTTTTAATAAATTATATATTTAATATTTATAATCAAATTTAATAAATATTTTGATAAAAATATTAAAATAGATTTTTAAAAAAAAATTAAAAAATACTGCTAAAGGAAACCTGATTGGAACTATAATGATATTTATTTAAAAGTTATAAAAAAATAGATTTCCTAAGAGCATTTGAAGAATAATATTAGTCTTTAATTAAACGGATAGTTAAATCTTCAATTGAAGTATCAACACCCATTTTAGAAAATTCCAAACTAATATTTTTTATATCTCTCTCAAGTAATTCATTTGCGATTATATGATCCCTTACAACAGATTGAGAAACATCAATAATCACAGGCTCTTCATCAAAATTAAGAATATTATAACTTGACAAGTCACCATGAATCAAATTAGCCTTATTTATGAATCTGTCCATCTGGTTTACTAATTTTTCATAAAAGTCATTAGGGTTTTTGGGTGGAAGATTTTTAACAGTTGGTGCAGGATTTCCATCGTCATCACCAATAAATTCAATTATTAAAACATTATTTAAGCTAGTTATAACTTCTGGAACATTTACTCCTGCATCTTTAAGTCTTGTTAAATTACGAAACTCTTTATTAACCCAATTATTGATTAATTGTCTTTTATTACTAGATCTGACATTAAAACGAGGGTCTCCAGCAATATAGTATTGCATTTTCTTAAAATCTGAAGTAGCTATCCTATAAATCTTTACAGCAACAATAGAACCATCATCTTTAATTCCCTTTAAAACATTAGCTTCCTTACCCGTGCTAATAGCACCATTTAAAAGATCTAAATAACCGTGATTAGCTAATTTATAAAGTACTTGTAATGTTGATTTATCAAAGATTTCACTAGAGACTTTTCTATCATCTGAATCCTTGATTCTTTTTTGTGAAATTAACTTTTGAACTTCTAAATCAGCTTTAGCTACTCTTGGATTTTCTTCCATAAAAACACCATTTTTAAAAATAGAATTAAATTAATTAAAACTATTAAAATAGATATAAACCTTGATAAAAAAGAGTTTATATATGAGATGAAAAAAAGTAAAAAAAATAGAAAGTAAAGGTAAAATAAGTAAAATAAATTATTTAAAATCGGTTATAAATTAATTAAATGAATTTATATATTATAATAAATATAAATCAACAATTACATTGTTAAATAACCTTTTCTTTCAAGCCAATTAGATTCAGTTCTTGTGTATCTCCAAATTACATCTGCTTTTTGGCCTGATTGGAAATCCCATGGTTTAACAAGAACTACATCTCCTTCACGTATCCAAATTCTTTTTTTCATTTTTCCAGGAATACGTGTCATCCTAATATTACCATCAGCACATCTGACTTTAATTTTTCCATGTCCCATAATTTGTTCTACAACTCCAGGAATTTCTCCTTTTTTTGGAGTACGTACTCTCCTATATTCTTGCTGTTGATTATTTTGTGGTTTACTCAAAAATTCTCCTCCTACACATTATCCAAAATTATTTAATAATACATCATTTTAAAATAATTAATAATACATCACTTTAAAATAATTAATTAATAATTAATAAATTAAGATTAAACAAATACTGAATAAATAAATTTTCAATATAATAATATTGTTTAAATACAGTAAATAATTTATTATTTAATGTTATATATTTCTTAATATAAATACTAACAAGATAATTTATAAAAGTTTTTATATTTTAGATGAAATTTTTACGACAAAAATACATAATAAAGTTTTTATCTTTGAGATGAAATTTTTATTAGATGAAATTTTTAGGACAAAAATACATAATATAAATATATCAAATAATAGATTATAATTATATAATTCTTGTAAAATTTAATAAGGTAATACAATGGGTGTAGAATTTTTAAAAATTAAAGAAGTAGATGAAGCTAAAGAAATCATTAATGAAAAATTCAATGAATACTATACTCCACAACCTGAAGTAATAGATATTTCAGATAGTAATAATAGAATCACATTTAGTAAAATTGAAAGTAAAATTGATTTTCCACCATTCAATAGATCATTAAAAGATGGTTTTGCAATTAAAGCAGAGGATAGTTATGGGGTAAATGAAGAAAATCCTAAAAAACTTAAGGTTATTGACTTTTTAGAAGCAGGATCATTTAGCGATAAAACTGTAGAACTTGGAAAATCTGTTGAAATAAGTACTGGTGCTCCAATTCCAGATGGTGCAGATGCAGTTGTTATGGTAGAATTTAGTAATAGGGCAGAGGAAAATAGTGAACTTGAAGAAGATGAAATAGAAATTTTAACAAGTGTTACACCATCTCAAGACATTGGTCAGAAAGGTTCTGATGTTAAAAAGGGACAAGTAATCCTTGATGAAAATATATTACTTAATCCTCCTAAAATAGGGGTAATAGCTGCTCAAGGTATCAATACTGTTAATGTTTATAAAAAACCTAAAGTAGGAATTATCT
This sequence comes from Methanobrevibacter olleyae, assembly GCF_900114585.1. Classification (NCBI taxonomy): domain Archaea; kingdom Methanobacteriati; phylum Methanobacteriota; class Methanobacteria; order Methanobacteriales; family Methanobacteriaceae; genus Methanobrevibacter; species Methanobrevibacter olleyae. The sequence continues at coordinate 139,415 of NZ_FOTL01000002.1, forward strand.
CAACTGGAAATGAATTATTAACTAATCAAGAAGAATTGAAACCTGGAAAAATCTATGATGTAAATAGTGAAATGATTAAAGCAGGAGTTAATAACTGTGGAGCAGAAGGAAGATGCTTAGGAATTGTAAAAGATATTTATGATGATTTAAAAACTAAAATCCAAGAATCTTTAAAAGAATGTGATATTTTATTATGCTCTGGAGGAACCTCTGCAGGGGTAGGGGATAATATTAGAGATATTCTTGATGAACTTGGAGAGGTTTATATTCATGGAATTACTGTACAACCTGGAAAACCAACTATTCTTGGAGTAGTTGATGGAAAAATAGTTATTGGACTTCCAGGAAATCCGGTTTCTGCTATTGTAATTTTTAATGTATTTGTTGCACCATCTATTAAAAAATTAGCTGGTTTTAAAGAGGAAGAAGAACAGAAAACAATTAAAGGAACTTTAGCAAGAAGAATCCACTCACCAATAGGAAGAATGCAATACCAACTAGTTAGAGTGGAAGATGATACTGTTTATCCAATATTTAAAGATTCTGGAGCAATATTCTCACTTGCAAGTGCAGCAGGTTATACAAAAGTTTCTAAACAGACTGAATTACTTGAAGAAGGAGAAGAAGTTGAAGTAATTTTATTTAATTAAATTTATAGCAATCATCAAATAAACAATTATAAAAAATTTATATATGAGAAATAAATATTATTAAATTAAATGGGTTAAAATAAATACTATTAAATTAAATGGGTAAAAATAAATACTATTAAATTAAAGGTGTTAAAATAAATACTATTAAATTAAAGGTGTTAAAATGGAAATTGTAGAAAAAACAATAGAAGATCAAAAAATAGCTATCATGAATTATAAAGGTTCTTTAGATGATATGGAAGTTTTAATTTCTAAATTAATTGGTTGGAGTGAAGTTGAAGAAATTGAAACTATTGGAGACTTATTTGCAATATTTTATAATAATCCAAGAAAGGTTAAAGAAAATGAAGTTGTATATGATGTAGGAATTCCAATAAATCCAGAATTAGATCCTGATGATACTGAAGAAATAAAAATAGTAACTATTATCGAGCACAAAGTTTTATCTGGAATACACAATGGAAGTTTAGATAACATTCAAGAAAGCTACAACACTATGGCAGAATACTCTGTAGAAAACAAATATGACATTATTGGATCTCCTAAAGAAATTTATATAAAAAATAAATTTGAAGTTGATAATGAGGAAGATATGGTAACTGAAATACAATTACCAGTTATTAAAATGGGATAATTTAAAATAATTAAATATAAAAATTATCTAAAAATTCTATTTATCTACTAAAAAGAGTTGAAATTATGGCTAAAGAAAAATCTGAAAAAAAATCAAAAAAATTATCTAAAAGAGAAAAAGAGAAAAAACTTAATGAAAAAGTAGATAAAATAATAGAAAAAAACTTTGCAGACTTTTCATCCCAAGATGAACTTGAAAATTTCATCCAGGATGCTTTTGATATGAAAACTTCTAAATTTAATAAGAATTTAAAAGAAAAAGAAAAAGAAGTTGATAGAAAGATTTCAAAAGCATACAAAACAGACACTAAAAGAATAGATAGGAAAATGAAAGAATTAGATAAAAAAATCAGTGCAAGATTTAAAAATATTAGATAAAAACAGAAAAAATAAAATATATAGCTTAAAAATTGAGACTGTAAAATTTTATAGGCTTTTTTTATTTTTTTATTTTTTTTCTTCGTTAAATAAAAATAGGTTATTTTTTTCTTTAATTTTGAAATAAAGGATTTAAAAATAGTAAATTACTTAAATAAGTGAGGACAAATAATATTTTATGACTAAACAAAACAAATTTGTCCTCAATACTAATATAAACTTCATACAACTTAAACTTTTTGATTTTAAAAATGAAAAAATAAATCCCAATGAAATTATTGAGAAAAGGCTCAATAAAAGACCAAAAATTAAAAATAATAATCAAAAACTATTTTTAGATGAAAATAACACATTTTC